>NZ_RZQE01000190.1:0-10712 GCF_004022955.1 Mesorhizobium sp. M7A.F.Ca.US.002.01.1.1
GCCAGGTAGAACATCATGATCTTGGGATTGCCGAGCGTCACCGCCATGCCGGCGAAGAACAGTTTTATCGCCGAATCCTCGCGCGGCATCTCGCCCTCTTTTGCATCGACAGGCGCGGTCCACATCTTCCAGGCGAGGTAAGCGAGATAGGCAACGCCGACCCATTTCACCACGACGAAGGCGAAATGGAAGGTCTGCGCCACGACAGCCAGCCCGAACACCGCCAGCGATAGCCAGATGCCCTCGCCGATCCACATGGCGAGCAGGAACGGGAACACGTCGCGAAACCCTTTCGAGATGACGCGGGCGACAAGCGCCGCGATCGATGGCCCAGGCGAGCCCGCGGCAACGAACAGAGCGGCGGCGAAAATCAGGAGCGAGGTGGGGTGCATAACCGGGTCTCTGGTTGAAAACCTTCGATTTCGGATATTAACGCAAGTGGCTCGGCTGCGGTAGCACCGACAAAAGACCCTTGTCGGTCCGGCATGTCGCGGCTAGAAAGGCCATCGCGAAACAATTTTGAGCTTCACTTTGCCTACGTAACCGCCGGTCTCGCCAACTCCCCCGACACACTGCATGACACCGCATTTGCGGTATCTGTTTTCATTTTCATGTGTTCTTCTGGGCGGCGGTTCGAGACCGGTTTGGCACTGCTGAACCGTTGTTGCGCGCTGCCGCCCGTGACATCCGATTTCCAATCATAGCAAGCGACCGCCACGCCGCGCCCGCATGGGCATCTCGACATCGCCGGCCTGATGAACTTCCCGACGGGAAGGGCTTATCGGCATGTCTGGACTTCTGCGTATCCACTGGGCAATCGCACCCCAGACCGCACCTCGACCGCTCATCAATTGCAACCGCTGCGGCACCGTGAGGGCCTATTGCAGCAGCGGAAAGTTCCGCGTCAACGCCAGTGGCAAACGCATCGACGTGTGGCTGATCTATCGCTGCATCGACTGCGACAATTCCTGGAATTTCGGCATTTTTGAACGCTGCAACCGCCGCGACATCGACCCGGCGCTGCTGGCGGCGCTCGAAAGCAACGATCCTGCACTCGCTCACCGTCATGCCTTCGATGCGGTGGCGTTGCGCAACCGGATCGGGCGCGTCGAGGAGTTCTCCGATGTCAGCGTTCACAAGCGCAGGCTCGGCGACACCAGGGAAGCCGCGACCGTGTTGGAACTCCAGCTTGGGCTCGAAATGCCGACATCGCTGCGGCTCGACCGGCTGCTCGCAAGTGAACTCTGCATCTCGCGATCACGGCTTCAGGCGCTGGAGGAGAAGCGGCTGCTCATCGTTGACCCGGATGGAGCAAAGGCCCTGCGCAAGCCGGCCCGTGCGAGAAACACGATCCGCATCGATCTGGCCGGCGAGGCCGATCGGCAGGCCATCATCGCGGCTGCCGGTGGATGAACGAAAAAGGGGCGGAACACTGGTTGCTCCGCCCCTCTCCGCTGTTGGAAAAAATAAGAGCTTACGCCGCGCCGACCACCTTGGACGACTTCTCGAACCGCTTGCGCTCGTTCGGATCGAGATAGAGCTTGCGCAGCCGAATGGTCTTCGGCGTCACTTCGACCAGCTCGTCGTCCTGGATCCAGGCCAGCGCGCGTTCCAGCGTCATGCGGATCGGCGGGGTCAGCTTGACCGCCTCGTCCTTGCCGGCGGCACGGATGTTGGTCAGCTTCTTGCCCTTGAGCACGTTCACTTCAAGGTCATTGTCGCGGCTATGGATGCCGATGATCATGCCCTGATACACCTTGACGCCCGGATCGATGACCATCGGGCCGCGATCTTCCAGGTTCCACATGGCGTAGGCGACCGATTCGCCCTGTTCGTTGGAAATCAGCACGCCATTGGTGCGGCCTGGCAGCTCGCCCTTGTAGGGCTCATAGGCATGGAAAAGCCGGTTCATCACGGCGGTGCCGCGCGTGTCGGTCAAAAGCTCCGACTGGTAGCCGATCAGGCCACGGGTCGGCGCATGGAAGACAATGCGCTGACGATTGCCGCCGGATGGGCGCAGTTCGACCATCTCGGCCTTGCGCTCGGACATCTTCTGCACGACGACGCCGGCATGCTCCTCGTCGACGTCGATGACGACTTCTTCGACCGGCTCCAGCAATTCGCCATTCTCGCCCTTCTGCATGACGACGCGCGGACGCGACACGGCGATTTCAAAGCCTTCGCGCCGCATCGTCTCGATCAGCACGGCCAGCTGCAATTCGCCGCGGCCGGAGACGAAGAACGAATCCTTGTCAGGCGATTCCTCGATCTTCAGCGCGACATTGCCTTCGGCTTCGCGCAGCAGGCGGTCGCGGATGACGCGGCTGGTCACCTTGTCGCCTTCGGTGCCGGCCAGCGGACTGTCGTTGACCAGGAACGACATGGTCACGGTCGGCGGATCGATCGGCTGCGCATGCAGCGGTTCGCTCACGCTCGGGTCGCAGAACGTGTCGGCGACGGTGCCCTTCGACAAGCCGGCAATGGCGACGATGTCGCCCGCCTGCGCTTCTTCGATCGGCTGGCGCTCAAGGCCGCGGAAGGCCAGGATCTTGGAAATACGGCCGGTTTCGATCTGAGTACCGTCATGGTGCAGCACCTTGACCGGCTGGTTGGCCTTCAGCGTGCCGCTCTCGATGCGGCCGGTGATGATGCGGCCGAGAAACGGATTGGCTTCCAGGATGGTGCCGATCATGCGGAACGGACCGGGATGAACGGTCGGCTCCGGCACATGCTTGATGACGAGGTCGAACAGCGGCGCCAACTGCTGGTCCTTCGGTCCTTCCGGATTTTCCGAAACCCAGCCATCGCGGCCTGAGCCGTACAGAATCGGGAAGTCGAGCTGCTCGTCGGTGGCGTCGAGCGCTGCGAAAAGGTCGAACACCTCGTTGACCACCTCGACATGACGGGCGTCCGGGCGATCGATCTTGTTGATGACGACGATCGGCTTCAGGCCGACCTTGAGCGCCTTGCCGACGACGAATTTGGTCTGCGGCATCGGCCCTTCGGCGGCATCGACCAGCACGATGGCTGAGTCGACCATCGACAGGATGCGTTCGACCTCGCCACCGAAATCGGCGTGGCCGGGGGTGTCGACGATGTTGATGCGGGTATCCTTCCAGTCGACCGAGGTCGCTTTGGCCAGGATGGTGATGCCGCGCTCCTTTTCGAGGTCGTTGGAATCCATGGCGCGCTCGGCCACGCGCTGATTGTCTCGGAAGGAGCCGGACTGCTTCAAAAGCTGGTCGACCAGGGTGGTCTTTCCATGGTCGACGTGCGCGATGATCGCGATATTACGGATTTTCATGTTCTGGTCTCGGAAGCGTTGCAGGCAGCAGGCCAAAAGGCGCTGCCTCTTTCGGTTGCGCGGCTCATACAGGGTTTTTCGCAGTTGCGAAAGAGGAGGCGCGTCACCAAATACTCATCAAATCTTAAGCATCTGCGTGTGAGATGATTTTGTTAACCAAGGCGGGAACCCTTCGGGGCCCGGGCAGTTCGAACATCATGACCGACAAACTCAACCGATTCTGGCCGCTCATCGCCTCTGTTGCCTTCGCCGTCCTGCTGGCGGCCAACGCCGCGCAGTCGGCCGCGACGACGAAGGAATCACGGCCTGCCTTGCCGTCAGAGGCACAGTCGGCCGAGCAGATTTTCGCCGACGCGCCCGACGGCGTCGACCCGGTGGTGACCGGCCCGGTCAGCGCCGCCTTCAAGCAGCGGCAGGACGCCGCCAACTGCGACAGCGCCGTCTGGCCGAATATCTCCATGGTCTGCTACCCGGACTAAGACATCGCGCGCCCTAGACGCGCGACACCTTTCCATCAGCGCGCGCTTATGCCGACCGTACCGGGTCGAGCGTCACCTTGTAGAGTTCATTGTCGTCGCGATCCATCAGCCGCACCGTCATCTGCTCGCTGGCGCCTGAAATATCGACCAGTCCGAAGAATTGCAGACCTGCCGACGGCGGTAGGTTCTGTCCCTGTTCGGCGGTCGGCGCCTTGATGAACTTCAGCTCCGGACCGAACGTCATGTCGAAATCGTTCGGCCCGAACGTTCCGGCATGGATCGGACCCGAAACGAATTCCCAGAACGGATTGAAATCCTGGAACTGCGCCTTGTCCGGGTTGTAATAATGCGCGGCCGTGTAATGCACGTCGGCGGTGAGCCAGACGGTGTTGCTGATGCCGGCATTCTTGATGAAGCGCAGCAGGTCGGCGATCTCGAGCTCACGCCCTTTTGGCAAGCCATTGTCGCCATTGCTGACTGCTTCGGCACCAACCTTCTTGGTGCCGTCGTCCCAGACGACGAGGCCGAGCGGCATGTCGGCGGCGATGATTTTCCAGGTCGCCTTCGAATTCGCCAGTTCGCGCTTCAGCCATTTCGTCTGCTGTTCGCCGAGCATGCGCGATTGCGGCGTCATCTCATCCTGCATGTCGGGACCATTGGGGCCGCGATAGGAGCGCATGTCGAGGAAGAACACGTCGAGCAGCGGCCCGTAGGCGATCTTGCGATACACGCGGCCGGGCTCGGAAGGTTCGTAGCGGATCGTCGTCATCTCGTGGAAAGCCCGCGCCGCACGGGCCGCCAGCACGTGGATGGATTTTTCCGTATAGCGGCTGTCGGCGCTGAGATCCTTCGAATCCGACCAGTTGTTCAGGACTTCATGGTCGTCCCACTGGTAGAAAGTCGGGCAGATGGCGCTGAGGCCGAGCACGTTCCTGTCCATCATGTTGTACTTCCACTGGTCCCGGTATTCGTCCAGCGTCTCGGCAACCTTGCGCTTGCCGTCGATCAGCACGACGTTCTTCCACTTGCCGCCGCCGGGCAGGTCGACCTCGTCCTTCATGGCGCCGTCGGCATAGATGGTGTCGCCCGAATGCAGGAAGAAGTCGGGCGTGTGCTTGCCGATCGTGGCGTAGGTCTTCATGCCGGTCTCATCGATGCCCCAGCCCTGGCCGGCGGTGTCGCCTGACCAGGCAAAGCGGATGTCGCGCTTCGAGGCCGGCGCCGTCCTGAAGCGCCCGGTGATCGGCTCGGAAACGGCGTTGATGTCGGCGAGATCGGCTGCCGTCATGCGATAGAAGATATCCTGGTCCGAAGCGAGGTCGGTGAGCAGCCGCTTGACGGTGTAGTCGCTGGCCGGCGACGTATCGAGCGGCGCCAGGCGTGTCGCAGTGGCGAAGTTCTCCGTCGACGACACTTCGAACATGACGCGCGACGGGCGATCGGTGCGCGTCCACACCATGCCGCTGGTTGCGTCGACATCGCCGGACTGGACGCCATGGGTGAAGGCCGGCCGCTGACTGGCGCGCGAATAGTAGGGCAGCGCCAGGCTCGAGACGCCAGCCAGGCCAACGGCGCTGGCGGAGGTGACGAAAGCGCGGCGAGTCATCGAAAGCTTGTTCACGGCTGTCTCCTGGATGGCTTGAACGGTGCCACCAAAATCCAGCGTCAATGTTTCAGGGACATCTCGGGATCATGAAGTTTTTCTGACGATCAACAGGCGGGTGGGCGTTTGCGCGGACGGCGAAGCTGCCGATCTTCCTCCGTGTGGGGGAGATGGCAGCTTGGCCGGTAGCGTCTCTCCCTACGCCGCCTGCGGCTCCGGCTCGAATGCCGGCTTGCTGGTGTTGATCAGCAGCGAGATACAGGCAGCGGCTATTGCCGTCATGCCGGCGATCAGGAAGGCCAGTTCGTAATTGCCCTGCAACTCGCGCATGGTGCCACCGAAGGCGGCGGCGGTCGCCGCACCGATCTGGTGGCCGGCGACGATCCAGCCGAACACGATCGGCCCACTGCGATCGCCGAACGCCTCATTGGCGAGCCTCAGAGTCGGCGGCACGGTGGCGATCCAGTCGAGACCGTAGAGCACGGCGAAGATGATCAGGCTGGTCGCTGAGAAGCCGGAATAGGGCAGGTAGATCAGCGACAGGCCGCGGATGCCGTAATAGACGCCGAGCAGCTTGCGCGGGTCGAAACGGTCGGTGAGCCAGCCCGACAATGTCGTGCCGATCAGATCGAAAATGCCCATCATCGACAGCAGGCCGGCGGCCTGCACCTCGCCGATGCCCATGTCGCCGCAAAACGCGATCAGATGCGTGCCGACCAGCCCGTTGGTGGTGAAGCCGCAGACGAAGAAGGTGGCGAACAGATACCAGAACACCCGCGTGCCGGCGGCACGGCGCAGCGTCGAGAACGTATGCGCCAGAAAGTTGCCCTGTGACGCAGGCGGCGTCGGCGGCACATCGTCAGCCTCGGCGCCATAGCGCACCATGCCGATCGATGCCGGCCGCTCCGGCACCAGCAGCCAGACCAGCGGTATCAGGGCAGCGGTCGCGATCGCGACCGCAATGACAACCGGCTGCCAGCCGCCCGACTGTGCCAGAGCGGCGATCAGCGGCAGGAACACCAGCATGCCCGAGGCACTGGAGGCCGACATCAATCCCATGACAAGGCCGCGATTGGTCTTGAACCAGCGATTGACGATGGTCGCGCCGAGCACGCTGGCGACGGCACCGGAACCAATGCCCGAGAACACGCCCCAGGTGATGAACAGATGCCACGGCTTGGTCATCAGCAGGCTGAGCATGGTCGAGCCCGACATCACCACCAGCGAGGCGAGCAGCGTGCGGCGCAGCCCGATGCGCTCCATCAGGGCTGCGGCAAATGGCCCCGTCAAACCGTAAAGCAGAATGCCGACACCGGCGGCCAGGGAGATGATGTCGCGGCGCCAGCCGAAACTGTTCTCGAGTGGCAGCATCATGACCGAGGGTGCGGAGCGCAGGCCAGCCGCGACCAGCAGGCTGAGGAAGATGACGCCGACCACGACGAAAGCGTAGCGCTGGCCAAAGGGGCGAGATTGAGTTATCATGTTACTGACCGGTACGTTGCAGAGTGGGAACATGTATACGTACCGATCGGTAACATTGTCAATCGAGTCACACGATGCCAACCGACAAAAATATTGAACTGACCATCAGCGACGGTCATGCATCCGCTCCGCCGAAAGCCGCCAAGAAGATCCTCGATGTGGCCTATGACCTGTTCTACCGGCGCGGCATCAGGGCGATCGGCGTCGACGAGATCGTCAAGCGTGCCGGCGTCACCAAGCCCAGCCTCTACCGCAGCTTTCCGTCCAAGGACGAACTGGCCGCTTCCTATCTCAGGCAATATGACCGTGAATACTGGGAGCGCTTCGACGAGGCGGTCGCCGCTCATCCCGGCGACCCGCGCGCTCAGATCAAGGCTTTCCTGACCCGCATCGGCAAGCGCACGCAGGTGGCGGACTATCGCGGCTGCGGCATGACCAATGCGGCGGTCGAATATCCCGACCACAGCCACCCGGCTCGCGTGGTCAGCGAGGCCAACAAGCAGGAACTGCGCCGCCGGCTGCGCGCCATGGCGGCTGCGATGGGCGCGCAAGACCCAGACACGCTCGGCGACGGCCTGCTGCTGCTGATCGAGGGCGCCTATATCAGCGGCCAGTTGTTCGGCCTCGGCGGTCCGGCGCAAGCGGTTGCCCGCAATGCCGACCTGCTGATCCAAGCCAGCTTGAAGAAATAGCGTTTGGCGCTACGCTGCGGCGGCTTGCAACGGAGATTGACCGCCATGCGTGCCATTCTGATCCCGCTTGTCCTGGTCGGTCTCGGTCAGGCGGCGCAAGCCGACGGCATTTCCAGCGCCTACACCGATCTGGATTCGAAAACGGACTGCGTGACCTACGCGCAGGCAGAAGAAGGCGACGGCGACTGGGCCGAACTCGCCTGTTCAGGCTATCGCGGCTATCCCGTACTGATCGCCTATGACGACGCCCGTGAATCGCTGTTCTACGGTTTTCCGCCCGGCGGCGACATGACGACGGTCTGGGAAAGCTTTTCCGGCCTCAATTCGTCCGGAGCCAAAGTCGAATGGCGCATCGAAACCAAGGGCGACACGGCAGTGCCCTATGCCGTCATCCATCGCCGCTCGATCAGCAATCCCGAGGACGAGAAAAAGCCGACCGAGGTGCTGCTCGTCGCCAAGGTCGGCCAGATGGACGCCCGCGACGGCTGCACCGTCGGCCTGGTGCTGGCCACCGGCAATCCCGCCGCCAACGACCAGGCGCGCAAGCTTGCCGACGACAAGGCACGCACCTTCGCCTGCGGCAAGGACAGACACACCGTCATCGGCAAAGTGCCGGCCTTCGGCCGGGTCGACAACTGACGGATCGGGCTACTTGGTCGCCTTGGCCCGCTCGATCGCGTCGACGATCATCTTCTTGGCATATTTGGAATCGTGCCAGCCTTCGATCTTGACCCATTTGCCGGGCTCGAGATCCTTGTAGTGCTCGAAGAAGTGCTGCACCTGCTGGCGCGTAATGTCGGGCAGCTGAGTGTATTCGGTGACATTCTCGTAACGCAGCGTCAGTTTTGGCGACGGCACGGCGATGATCTTCTCATCCTGGCCGGCATTGTCTTCCATGATCAGCACCCCGATCGGCCGCACGTTGATGACGCAGCCCGGCACCAGCGCGCGCGTGTTGCAGACCAGCACGTCGATCGGATCGCCGTCGCCCGACAGCGTGTGCGGCACGAAGCCGTAATTGCCGGGGTAGCGCATCGAGGTGTGCAGGAAGCGGTCGACGAACAGCGTGCCGGCCTCCTTGTCCATCTCGTACTTGATCGGCTCGCCGCCGATCGGCACCTCGATGATGACGTTGACGTCCTCAGGCGGATTCTTTCCGCTGGCTATGGCTTCAATGCGCATGGCTTAAATCCCTCTCTCGATGGACGATCGATAGCGGGCGGCGCGTCATGGTGCAATGCGGCGAATGGTGCTGGGTGCGAATGGAACGCCCAATTGCCGAAAGGCCGGGTTGTCATTCCCAGACGAAAGCGACCTTCTTCAGCGCCTTCTGCTCGAAGATCTCGACGCCCTCGGCGACATCGCGGCCACCGGCGCCGGCATAGAAGGCAAGCGCGTTCTGGTTGTCCTCCAGCGCCCACACGACCATGCCTTTCAGCCCGTGATCGGCCAGCCGCGCCTTGGCCGCCGAAAACAGGCGGCTGCCGAGCCCGATGCCCTGATATTCCGGGCGCAGGTACAATTCGTAGATTTCGCCCTGCTGGCGCAGTTCACGGGCGCGGTTCTTGCCGATCGTCGCATAGCCGGCGATCTTGCCGCCGATTTCGACGACCAGAACGGTGGCGGCGCGGCGAATCGCATTCGCCCACCAGTCGGCGCCTCGACGGTTGATCATCGATGTCAGGGTCCGGTGCGGAATGATGCCGGAATAGGCGCCGCGCCAGGCTTCCAGATGCACCTCGGCGATGGCACTGGCATCGCGCGGGTCGGCTTTCCGGATGTCGATCGTCAGCGTATTCATGATTTGTTAACCATAAACCCGCATCGCCCGATTGCAAGGGTCCGGGCGGCCAGCCGGCTGCTTTCTCACAGGCGATCACCGCGCTGGTGAGGGGCCTTCAAGACTTCTGTGGAAAGGCTCAAATCTCGACGAGATGGTCGTCGAGTTCGTTGCTGTCGCCCGCAGTGACCGGGAAATGCTCGGCCAGCACCGCACCCACCAACTCGATCGCCTTGACGAAGCCGTCGGCAAGCCGGTCGTCGCCGGCATGCGCGGTAAGGTCGCGTACGACGCCGTCCCAGACATGCTGGCCGACCTTGGCGTCGATACCCGAATCGGCGACCACCTCGGCATAGCGCTCGGCGATCGAGACGAAGACCAGCACGCCGGTGCGCGCCGTGGTGCGGTGGACGTTGCGGGCGAGGAACTGCTTGATCGCGTTGGCGTGCGCCGCCTGGTAGCGCAGCCGCCTCGGCACCAAGTGAATGCGCAGGCCGGGCAGCGCCCACAACAAGGCCAGCAGGCAGGCAAGCGCCAGGAGCTGGGCGAGGACGAAATGCGGCAGCCGGATCGACAGCCACCAGGCCTCCAGACCGTAGCCGACAGCCAGGCTGACGATCAGCATGCACACGGTCGCCATGAAGGCGGCCGGGAAGAAATAGCCGTCGCTGGCATGCGCCACGACACAGTAGATTTCGCCGTCGGTTTTCTCCTCGGCGGCGCGGATCGCGGTTGCGATGCGCTCATGATCCTGCGGGCTAATTGGTCGTGTTGCCATGATCTGTCTCACCAGCTTCCTGAAGAACCGCCACCACCCGACGAGCCGCCGCCACCGGAAAATCCGCCACCGCCGGAAAATCCGCCACCGCCGCTTGACCCCGAGGGCCAGCCACTGCCCGAACCCGAAGACCACCCGCCGCCCGACGACGAACCGGTTGTCCAGCCAGTGCCCGAGTACCCGCTCGGCCCGCGGCCATAACGAAACGTCATGCCCAGCCATTTGTACACGCCCGGCGACAATTTCGTGCCGAACATCGGCGGCAGGAACGCCATCGCCATCCCGCCGAAGAACATCGTCGCCCACAGCATCAGGAACACGGCAAAGATCGGATCGATGGACGTGCCGTCATCGGCGGGATTGCGCTTGCCCCGCGCTTCCAGTTCTTCGGGATTGCCCTCCAGCACCATGACCATGTCGTCGACGGCTTTGCTGATGCCGCCGGAGAAGTCCCCGGCGCGGAAGGCCGGCACCATGTCATTCTCGATGATGAGCTTGGTGTGCAGGTCGGTCAGCGTGCCTTCCAGCCCATAACCGACCTCGATGCGCATCTTGCGGTCGTTCGGGGCAACCAGCAGCAGCACGCCATTGTTC
>NZ_RZQE01000191.1:0-10669 GCF_004022955.1 Mesorhizobium sp. M7A.F.Ca.US.002.01.1.1
AGCCGGCGGTGATCCTGTTCACCTCGGGCTCGGAAGGCACGCCGAAGGCAGTCGTGCTGTCGCCCAAGAACCTTTACGCCAACGCCATGCAGGCTGAGGCGCGCATCACCATCTCGCCCGCCGACATCCTGCTCAACGTGCTGCCGGTGTTCCATTCGTTCGGCCTGACGGGCGGCACCATCCTGCCGCTGGTCACCGGGGTAAAACTGTTCCTCTACCCCTCGCCGCTGCACTACAAGATCATCCCCGAGGTTGCGCGCAAGGTGAAGCCGACCATTATGTTCGGCACCGACACGTTCCTCGCCAACTATGCGCGTACCGCCAAGGACGGCGATTTTTCCAGCCTGCGCTTCGTCGTTGCCGGCGCCGAGGCGGTGAAGCCGGAAACCCGCCGCGTCTATCGCGAACGCTTCCAGGCCGAGATCATCGAAGGGTTCGGGCTGACAGAGGCGGCACCGGTGGTTGCCGTCAACACGGCAATCCATGGCCGCGACGGTACCGTCGGGCGGCTGCTGCCGGCCATGCGCATGAAGCTTGAGCCGATCGAAGGCATTTCCGATGCCGGCCAATTGTGGCTCGACGGACCGAACCTGATGATGGGCTATATGACATCGGACCGCCCCGGTGAATTGCAGCCGCTGACGGGCTGGCACGACACCGGCGACATCGTCGCTGTCGACCGCGAAGGCTTCATCACCATTCGCGGCCGCGCCAAGCGCTTCGCCAAGATCGCCGGCGAGATGGTGTCGCTGGGTGCTGTCGAGATGCTGGTGCAGTCGTTGTGGCCGGAAGAACGCCATGCGGCGGTAGCGGTGCCGGACAAGAGGCGCGGCGAGCGCATTGTGCTGGTCACCACCGCCGACGACGCCAATCCCGACGAGTTGCGCAGATTCGGCAAACAAGCGGGCGCCGCCGAACTGATGGTGCCCAACGACATCGTCAAGGTCGAGGAAATCCCGGTGCTGGGTTCGGGCAAGACCGACTATGTCTCGACCCGAAAGCTGGCGATCGACAGGCTGGGGCTCGGCGTCGCGGCCTGAGTCGGATCAAGCACTTCCGCCGACCTTCTAACCTATATCCGAAGGCGGTACCTTCTCGCCCTCCAGCTTGGCGCGTTTCGAATAGGCGCGCACACTGAACGGCAGGAAGATCAGGTAGCCGGCAACCGAAGCGGTCAGCGTGTACCAGGGGTAGGTCATCAGCAGCAGTACGTAGAGCACGACACCCAGGATGATCGGCAACACCCTGTCGCCCGGGATTTTCAGGCTCTTGCCGGAATAGACCGGCAGCCGGCTGACCAGCAGGAAGGCGACCAGTATGGTAAAGCCGGTGGCGACGAAGGCCGCTGGACGACTGGGCTCCAGCCCTGTGCGCAGGAAATAGAGATAGAGCGGCAGCATCACCAGCACAGCACCAGCCGGCGCCGGCACGCCGACGAAATATTCGGACTGCCATATCGGGCGGTCGGCCTTCTCGTCGTCGAGCACGTTGAAGCGGGCGAGCCTTAGCCCGCAGGCGATGGCGAACAGCAAGGCCGCAATCCAGCCCGGCGAGCCGGCACGGTCGAGCAGGAAGGCATAAAGCACCAAAGCCGGGGCGACGCCGAAATTGACGATGTCGGCCAGCGAATCCATCTGGGCGCCGAATTTGGAGGTTGCCTTCAGCATCCGCGCCAAGCGGCCATCAATGCCGTCGAGGAAAGCGGCCAGCAGCACCATCACCACGGCCGGCTCGAAGCGGCCTTCGAAGCCGAAGCGGATGCCCGACAGACCGGCGCAGATGGCAAGCACGGTGACGAGGTTGGGCAGCACCATGCGCATCGGGATCTCGCGGATGCGCGGACCGCCGCTGGCATGGGCCTCGAACTTCTTATACTGCGTGCCCACGGCTCAGGAAATCCGCACGAGGGGTGTGCCGGCGACACCGCCGAATTCGGCCAGCACGGTTTCGCCGCCGACCGCTGTCTGGCCGACGGCAACGCGCGGCGTGGCGGTCAAGGGCAGGAAGACATCGACGCGCGAGCCGAAGCGGATCAAGCCGAAACGCTCGCCGGTGCCGATCGAGCCGCCCGCCTCGGCCCAACAGACGATCCGCCGCGCCACCAAGCCGGCGATCTGGACGGCGGCGATCGTGCCGTTGGGGCTTTCGATGACCAGGCCGTTGCGCTCGTTCTCGGTGCTGGCCTTGTCGAGTTCGGCGTTGAGGAATTTTCCGGGCCGGTGTTCGATCCTGACGATACGACCGCGTACCGGGGCGCGGTTCACGTGACAGGAAAAGACATTCATGAACACCGAGATGCGGGTCATCTCGACATTGCCGAGGCCGAGTTCGCGCGGCGGCACGGCCGGCCCGACCGCCGAGATGATGCCGTCGGCGGGGCTGACCACCAAGCGGTCGTCGACCGGCGTGACGCGCTCGGGATCGCGGAAGAAATAAACGCACCAGGCCGTCAGGATCAGACCGATCCAGAACAGGACCGAGGAGAAATAGCCGAGGAAAAGCGTCGCCGCGCCAAAGGCCGCGATGAAGGGATAGCCTTCGCGATGGATCGGTACGAACGCGTTCTTGACCGTATCGACAAGGCTCATCAGCTAAAAACAGGCTCCGTTTCAAGTCCGGCCTCAATAGCCGAAAGCCCCCCTCGCCGCAACGCAACAATCGGCGGCGCGGGCGAACGGCAAGGGCCTGTCGCCTCAGGATAGCCGAACGCTCCGCGTTCGTGAGGTCGCGACCGGCTCGCATGCCTGTGCCACTGGCGTCAGAATTTCGAGACAATCAGCCCAGATCAGTTGGCACCATCGGCTTCGGCGCGCACAAAATGTTCTTCGATCTCAAGCCTATGGGCATCCGCCAGCGGATCTTCGGCGCCCGACCTCAAGAGCGCGCTCCCGTTGGGAGAGGACACCAAAAACAGCAGTCTACCGTCAGCAGCAACTGTCCAACTGACGACCGATCCTCCCTCGCTCGGAATCAGCATCGATGGCAAAGCAACTGCTCCTGCCGTATCAATTCCAGCCCTGCGCAAAAGAAGGTCGAGGGCTGCTGGTGCCCCGTATTCATCAGCCAGTTCGATGACTGTCGCTATTGAATCAGCGCCGACATGCGACAGCTTCAGACCGACACGTGGAGCACCTTCGCCAAGTAACTCATCAACGCTATCGACCGGTCCGAGGTCGAGTTGCAGTTCTGTACCATCAGCAGCCAGGTACTGGTATGCAGCCGCATGCGTTGGCGTGACTACGCACAAACGCACCCTGCCGGCGTTGGTTACGACCGGAAATGTCATCTGCTTCTCGCCATCTATGTCCAACATCCGTCCTTTGCCGAGCCCGAGCTTAACCTCGGGCTGCGGCAAAGCTGCACAGGCGAGCCCGATGCCCACTTCAAGTCGGCTCGTCATCACTGCTTTCAGATGGAACACCGAACGATGGCGCAATCGAGGTTCGCGCCTGGAGTTGGCCATCACAATGTCAAGAGTGGCCTCCTGGCATTCGGCATCGTCGACAATCTCCAGTTCAGGCCAGGAGGCTATCCAACCCACTGCGCGGGCAAGCATCGGGACGCTGTCTTCCTCCTTGTAAAAAAGATCGTCGAGTCCATCAAGGAAATCAGCGCGGCCACCTTCGAATCCAGTCTGTTCCTCCGCTTCCTTGGGATGTTCCCGGACCCAAGCAACCATCTGTTTCAAAATAGCTAAATGGTTTTCTGCTCGCATTCCAGCCAAAGCCAAATGCACATCCGAGGTGACTTTATCGAGGTGATCACGGTAATTGTGAATAAATTGGCTATGGCCGCCATTAGCCACTTCCATCCCGTATAGGTAAGCGTGAAAAAACTGCCTCGCTGACGGCGGTATTTCGTGATCTTTGTAGAGGCCCTGATCAAACATTGCGGTCACGAAATCCATGACTGCAGTCACGAGGTCAGCAACGTAGTTTTCCTTAGCGGCGCGCTCGACTGCTGAAAACGGGACAACAATTGAAGTCACGCGCGGACTGGCCGTCGGTTGCTCCGGCTGGTGCGCCGAAATCGTTGTCGACTGCTGCAGCCTTTTCTTTCGCGAAAAAATTCCGAACATTCCAAAGCCTTCTTACCCGGAGGAAAGCAATACCGGTAGATCAGAGTCTGTCAGCAGAATATCACTTGGAAAAGTGGATAAAAAGGCGCTTGAAATTCATTTTCACTGCGTCTTACCAATATTTTGAAGAACACTTCAACCGATAGTTTGAAGAACACTCCAAAAACTGACCTCGAGGCTTCGTCGCGAACTCAGCAAAGAGCAGCCAAACCAAAATTATCGGTTCTGTGCCTGTCGGCAGACCGCTGCCTCGCCCGTCCTTGGTGAGACAGCGCCATCATGGACCATTTGGCGATGCTGACGCACTCAACAAGGAGTCCCCTACATGCAGAAACCACCTGCCCCCCAAGCGCATCTCGTCACTGCCGGTCTCGCTTTCGGCGAGTCGCCGCGCTGGCATGACGGACGGCTGTGGCTTTGCAACTGGGGCACCGGCGAGATTATCGCCGTCGATGCCGACGGCAACCGCGAGGTCATGCTCACCGTACCGGCTGTCCTGCCCTACTCCATTGACTGGCTGCCGGATGGCCGCCTGCTCGTCATCTCCGGCCGCGAAGGGCTGCTGCTACGACAGGAGGCCGACGGGAGCCTCGTCACTCGCGCCGATTTGCGTGACCTGTCGAAAAGCCCTTGGAACGAGATCGTCGTCGACGGGCGCGGCAACACCTATGTCAATGGCGGCGGACCGGCGCCGGCTTCTGGCGAGCATTTCAGCCCCGGCACCATCGTGTTGATCACGCCGGACGGCGCGGTCCGGCAGGTGGCGGAAAATATCGCCTTTGCCAACGGCATGGCAGTGAGCCCGGACAACAAGACGCTGATTGTCGCGGAATCCCATGCCAATCGGCTGACCGCCTTCGACATTGCCGCCGACGGCAGCCTTGCCAACCGAAGGGTCTGGGCCGACCTCGACGGCTATCCCGACGGCATCTGCCTCGATGCCGAAGGGGCGGCCTGGTATGCGGATGTTCCCAACAAGCGTTGCGTGCGGGTGCGTGAAGGCGGCGAGGTGCTGCAGACAGTGACCGTCGATCGCGGCTGCTTTGCCTGCATGCTGGGCGGCACCGACAGGAAAACGCTGTTCATTCTCGCCGCCGAATGGCGCGGCTTCGAGCATATGGTCAGCGACGCCCGCACCGGCCAGGTGTTCAGCGTCGAAGCGCCGGCACCTGGCATCGGCTGGCCGTAACAGCCTTGCTACAGCCCGGGAACCCTCTGATAGTTGGCGATGTCGGCGCGAACGCCGAGCCGGGCGATCGTCTCCTGCGGGTTGAAGGCGATGCGCTCGTGCGCGGCCTTGACGATCGGCACGACATTGTCGACGGCCGCCTGGCTTTCCCATTCGACGATGGTGACGAGGTTGAATTCGCCCGGCCCGGAGAATTGCTCGAGCAGGAAATCCTGCACGAAGCCATGCTGCAGGCGCAGCAATTCATGCGTTGTCCTGACCTTGGCGAGTATCTCCTCGCGGGCGCCGGCCGGGACGACGAATTTGTCCACCCTGAACACGCTGCCGCCGTTAACAGTCTGATTTATCTTGCTCATTTCGATTGCTCCGTTCCTGGATCATGGTGTTTTTTGGGCTCCAGGAACGGCCTACAATCTCAACTTAAGTTGAGATCAAGTGCAAAAATCAGATCACACGCCGAACCTTCAATTCACCTCCGACGTGCGCCGGCGGACGATGACACCAAGTTCGTCGCCTTCGCGAGCCAAGCGCAGCCGCTCTTCGGCCTCGGTCGCCTCGCGCTGGCGGTCCCACATCGAGGCGTAGAGGCCATGCTTGCGCATCAGCTCGGCATGGGTGCCGCGCTCGGCGATCTGGCCGTCCTGCAGCACGATGATCTCATCGGCCGTGATCACCGTCGACAGGCGGTGAGCGATGACGATGGTGGTGCGGCCACGGCTGACCAGATCGAGCGCGGCCTGGATCTCCTGTTCGGTGTGGCTGTCGAGCGCCGAGGTCGCTTCGTCGAGCATCAGGATCGGCGGCGCCTTCAAAATGGTGCGGGCGATTGCCACGCGCTGCTTCTCGCCGCCCGAAAGTTTTAGCCCGCGTTCGCCGACCATCGACTTGTAGCCGTCAGGCAATCGCTCGATGAACGGGCCGATCTGAGCGAGTTCGGCCGCCTTGCGCATATCCTCCTCGCTGGCACCGATGCGGCCATAGCGGATGTTGTAGGCGATGGTGTCGTTGAACAGCACGGTGTCCTGCGGCACCATGCCGATCGCCCCGCGCAGGCTCTCCTGCGTCACGTCCCTGATATCCTGGCCATCGATCAGCACCTGGCCGCCCTGCACGTCGTAGAAGCGGAACAGAAGCCGCGAGATGGTCGACTTGCCGGCACCCGAAGGCCCGACAATGGCGACGGTCTTGCCGGCCGGCACCTCGAAGCTGATGCCCTTCAGGATCTTCCGGTTCGGGTCATAGGAGAAGTGCACGTCGCGGAACTCGACCTTGCCGGCGCTGACCGCGATTGGCCTGGCATCCGGCTTGTCGACGATCTCCTGCGGCACATCCAGCAGATCGAACATCTGCTCGATATCGGTGAGCCCCTGGCGGATTTCGCGGTAGATGAAGCCGATGAAATTGAGCGGCACCGACAGCTGCATCAGCATGGCGTTGATGAAGACGAAGTCACCGACCGTCTGCGTGCCGGCCTGCACTTCGAGCGCCGACATGCACATGACGATGACGGTGCCCAGGCCGAAGATGATGCCCTGCCCGAAATTCAACCAGCCAAGCGAGGTCCAGATGCGCGTCGCGGCGACCTCGTAGCGTGCTATGGAGCGGTCGAAGCGCTCGGCTTCCATGCCCTCATTGTTGAAATATTTCACCGTCTCGTAGTTGAGCAGCGAGTCGATTGCCTTGGTGTTGGCGTCGGTATCGCTGTCGTTCATGTCGCGGCGGATCGAGATGCGCCAGTCGCTGGCGCGGACCGTGAACCAGACATAGACCCAGACGGTGACCGCGACGACGACCACATATTTCCAGCCATAGGTGTAGGCGAAGATGCCCGTGGTCAGCGCGAATTCGAGGATGGTCGGCGCCGTGTTGAGCATGATGAAGCGCACGATCGTCTCGATGCCCTTGGTGCCGCGCTCGATGATGCGCGACAGGCCGCCGGTGCGGCGCTCGAGATGGAAGCGCAGCGACAGTTGGTGCATGTGAACGAAAGTACGGAAGGCGAGCTGGCGCACGGCATATTGGCCGACGCGGGCAAACAGCGCGTCGCGCAACTGATTGAAGCCAAGCTGCACCAGGCGCACGACATTGTAGGCGACGACCAGCATGACGGGCGCCAGCAGGAAGCTCGGCAGCGGCGGCGCCGATTTGGCGTCGCCGGCCAGCGCGTCGGTCGCCCATTTGAAGAAATAGGGACCGGCGACCAGCGTCAGCTTGGCGACGACCAGCAACAGCGTCGCCCATGTGACCCGGGCTCTCAGATCGGCGCGATCCGCTGGCCACATGTAAGGCCACAAATTGAGCAGCGTCTTGAAAGTCGAGGAGTCGGAGACGGTTTTTTCGGCCATTTCTTGTGCCTTCTTCTTATTTCAGCGGCCGGAGCAGCAGGAATTGACGAGAGCGGCCACCGATGCGGAGACATCGGCGAGCGCGGCATGGTCGATCGCATAGCGCGAGCGCTGGCGATCGGGCTCGAAGCGAACCAGCCCGGCTTCGACCAGTATTTTCAGATGTTGTGACACGGTGGACTGCGCCAGATCTAAGCGGTCGACGACCTCGCGGCAGCAGCAGGAACTGCTCGTCGATAGGTGTTTCAGGATTTCGATCCGCGCCGGATGGGAAAGCGCTGCAAGTCGGGCGGCGACCGCACGGCTGTCCGGACCGCCGCATGATGCGTTTGTTTCCATCAGGGATTCTGCCATCGTTCATCGGCGATAGACGATGAACTGGCACGGGGCAAGCTAACCCTATGGGCAGAGCGCCGGAACCGCCAATCTCCCCCTCGTGGGAGAGATGTCCGGCAGGACAGAGAGGGGCGCGAAGGATCGCGACTTTCCACGATCAAAGCATTACGAGCAGCCGTAAGGTAGCTCGACCGGATTTGGCCGACAGGCTGGCGAGACAGCGCCCTCCTCTGCCCTGCCGGGCATCTCCCACAAGGGGGAGATTGCGCTCAACCGTCGGCGCTCAAACCCTACTCCGTCTTGGCGGGCGCTGTCGTTGCCTGCTCGCCCATGGCCTTGAGGTCGGCGGCTTCGCCTTCCTTCGACTTTTCCGGGACCTTGAACACCTGGCCCGGCCAGATGCGGTCGGGATCACTGATCTGGTCCTGGTTGGCGAGGTAGATGGTCGAGAAGCGTACGCCGTGGCCATAGACGCGCCGCGAGATCCGCCACAGCGTGTCGTTGCGGCGGATGATGACGGCGCCGTCGGCATGTTCAAGCTTGGGCGCCACGGTCTCGGGCACATCGCTTGGCGGCGTCGCCTCCGCCACAACGGCCGGAGCCTCGGCGGCGGGAGCAGGCGTCGTGGCCGGGGCCGTTTCGGCCGCGGCCGGCGCCTCGGCGGCGGCAGGTGCGGCCGGCTTGGGCTGAACGGGCTTCGGCGCCGAGGGTGCCACGGCGGCGATCGCTTCGCCGGGCTCACGCTCGAACGGTACGGCCGCGCGGGCCACAACTGTCACACCGTCGGCATCGAGGCCGTCGACATGGATTGTGTAGCTGCCGACCGGAATGTCGCGCGTCGCCTCGACCAGGAAATGACCGTCCGTCGAAGTTTGCGCGTCACCGAGCAGGATGTCGTTGGCATACGCGCGCACCTTGCGGCCGGCATCGGCGAGGCCGGCGACAAAGATCTTGCTGCCGTCGATCTCGACCGCCTCGACGACGATCTTGGGCTCGGTCACGCCTGCAGCGGGCGGCGTCGCCGGCGCTGCAGGAGCCGGTGTCGCGTCGACCACGGCTGGCGCTGGGGCGGCTGGCGCCGGAGCGGTTGCGGGGGCTTCGGCTGTGGGAGCAGCCGGCGCGGCGGCCGGAGCAGCCGGCTTTGTCTCGGGTGCGGGAACGGTCAGCAATTCGGCCGGCTTGCCCGGCTCCTCGACCATGGCCAGCACCTGGCCGGCCGCATCCTTGGGAACCGAAACGACGGCGGTCTGCACCGAGGGCGTTACGACGTCACCGGTGGTCGCGCGCAGCGCGATCGTATAATCGCCGGGCTTCAGCGGATCATCGAGAATGATAACGAAGGCGCCATCGGGACCAGCGACCGTCGAGCCAAGCACCGTCGAGCCATTGAGGATTTCGACCTTGGCGTTGGGCGCCGCATTGCCGGCGACGACAATCGAGCCATTGCTTTCGACGCGCACGACATCGAAGGACGGTGCGACCGGACCGGTCGCAGCAGGCGCCGCCGCGTCCGCGGCCGGTGCGGCGGGTGCCGTTGCCTGGGGCACTGCGGCGGGAGCCGCCGGGACTTCAGCGGCGGGCAGCCGCGCTTCGGTGCCGGGATCGGCCGATTTTGCCGCTGCGGGCGGCGTCTGCGCCGCCACTTGCGCCGGCGGCGTGGGATTGAGATACGGGTCGAGTGCGCCCGCTACATAGGCGGTTCCCGCGGCCGCAACGGTCCCACCCGCCGCGAACAGGAACGCCTTCAGTGGATTAATTGCCATATTTCCCTACCCCTTAGCCACCTAACGCCGGTCTAGCCTGTTTTAGCAATACCGACAAGAAAAAGCCCAGGCCGTTAACCCTTGGGGCTTGACCGCGCTTTCAGACCCAATCACCAATCATCGACATGAACACGATTCGATCCGTCTGCGTCTATTGCGGCTCGTCTCCGGGCCGCGATGAAATCTATATCAAGGCCGGACACCTGCTCGGGCGCTCAATTGCCAAAGCGGGATTGCGGCTGGTCTATGGCGGCGGCACCAAAGGCATCATGGGCGCTGTCGCCGAAGGCGCGCTCAAGGCCGGCGGCAAGGTGACGGGCATCATTCCGCGCTTCCTGATCAACAAGGAGGCGAGCGAAACAGCGCTTGACCGGCTCGATGAACTCTTGATCACCGACAACATGCACGAGCGCAAGCACAAGATGTTCGAGAAATCCGACGCCTTTGTGGCACTGCCGGGCGGCATCGGCACGGTCGAGGAGATCGTCGAGATCATGACCTGGGGACAACTTGGCCATCATCGCAAGCCGATCGTCTTCGCCAATGTCAAAGGATTTTGGGATCCGATGCTGGCGCTGCTCGATCACATGGCCGCCGAAGGCTTCATCCACACCGCGCAGCGGGTCAAGCCGCTGGTCGTCGACGACCCCGAAGCGATCGTCGCCGCCATCATGGTAGCCGGATCGTCCGTCGACGCCCCGACCGAGGGCGTGCAGTCGGTGATCGATAAGATGTAGGGGAATAAGGCAGTAGGGCAGTAGGGCAATATGTGACAACAAGTGAATTGCCTGGAGGTCTCTGCCCTACTGCCCTACTGCCCTACTGCCCTACTGCCCTACTGCCCTACTGCCCTACTGCCCTACTGCCCTACTGCCCTACTGCCCTACTCCCCTCTTCCGCCGCAGCCTGCCGCAAATCGGCAATCACCGCGCGCCGGTCATGACGCCGCCAGGCGAGA
>NZ_RZQE01000192.1:0-10529 GCF_004022955.1 Mesorhizobium sp. M7A.F.Ca.US.002.01.1.1
TGCCAGCGGTGTACGAGGATGCCGCCATTGGCGCAGTCGGAAACGGTGTTGCCCGTGATGGCCAGCCCGCCGGCTTCGACCGAATAGATGCCGGCATCGGCGGCGCCCGATATCTCACAGCGCTCGATCCGGCCGATCGCGTGTTCCAGCGCCAGCCCGTTCTTGCCGCTGCCGGTGATCTGGCAATTGTCGATGGCGAGGTGCGCGACACGGCGCAGATCGAGCAGCCCTTGCGTGTAATCGCCCATCGCGCGGTTCGCACCATCGAAGACCAGTCCGCTAAGTTCGATATGGTCGGCCTGTTCGGCCATGAACAGGTGGCCGTCACCGCCGTAAACGATGCGCGTCGCGCCCGGCACGCCGGAAAGACGTACGCGGCCGGGCAGCGAAAGATTGGAGACGACATAGGTGCCGGGCGGCAGGAACACCGGCATGTCGCGGCTGTTTGCGTCACGCAGCAGTTTGGCGAAGGCCTTGCTCTGATCGTCTGATGTGCCGGGCTGCACGCCGAGTTCGGTGGCATTGATCGAGCCGCGCATCGAGGCTTTCTCGATGCCGCTCAAGCTTGCGGCTACCGCCTTGCCGAGCGCAAGGCCCATGACGGCAAAGCCGGCGGTTCCAGTCAGCAGCGTTCGTCTGTTCAACATCGGCACAGAATCCCAGCGTTCAACCTTGGCGTCGCAGGAATCGTGCCAGACGGTTTGCCTCTCCTCTGGACGGAAACGACAATGGCTTGTCGAGCAGCCTCTGCGGGCCTAAGTTCAGGAAATGAGCAGAGCTTTCACCCGCGAGGAAGACAGCGAAAATGCCATCGCCGGTGTCGGTGAGCGGCCGGTCAGCCAGCATCGCAATCTGGTGACGGAACGCGGCCTGGCGCAGATCGAGGAAAATCTGGCCGATCTGCGCGACATACTGGCGAAGGCCGAACGCAAAGCCGACCGCGAGCGCATAGCGGTCGTGTCGCGCGATCTGCGTTACTGGACCGCCCGGCGCGAAAGCGCCGAACTCTCGGTGCCGGAGCCGGGCAGTGACGTTGTGCGCTTCGGCATGGGCGTCACGATCGAGAGCGATGACGGCAAGAAGGTGCATTGGAAGATCGTCGGCGAGGACGAGGCTGATCCCACCAAGGGCAGCATTTCGCATGTTTCGCCAATGGCTGTCGCCCTGTTCGGCAAGAAGATCGGCGACTTGGCCAGCGTCAACGGCAAGGAATGGGAAATCGTCAAGCTCTCCGAGAGCTAGGACGTCTCAAATCCGCCGCACTGATTGGCGCGTCATTTGGCGAGTTTCTGAAGCCCGACCCGATATTTGTCCATGACCTCGCGCGCGGCCTTCATCTGCCGTTCGAACCTGTCGGCCACCGGTCTTAAAATGATGCCGTGATCAGTTTCGATGATCTGGAGCTGATCGCCCGATTGCAGATTCAAGCTGTCCAGCATTCCCGTGGCAAGATCAGGGCATCTGATCCGTCGTCGAGCTTGTGGATGGTCGTCTTCACGGTTACCGCACCTTGGTTGCAGTGTCAGTCTAGCACAACCTTTTCAGAGATGCAGCAGTCCTAGTCCGTGGCCAGCAGCCGGTCCAGCAGGCGATCCGCTGCCTCTGGAATGACTGTGCCCGGCGGGAAGATCTCGGCAGCGCCGGCTTGCCGCACCGCGTCATAGTCCTGCGGTGGGATGACGCCGCCGGCCACGATCAGCATGTCGCCGCGACCGAGCTTCTTCAGCGCGTCGCGCAGTTCGGGGATCAGCGTCAGATGTCCCGCCGCCAGCGACGAGGCGCCGACGATGTGGACGTCCTGTGCGACCGCCAGCCTGGCGATCTCATCCGGTGTCTGGAACATCGCGCCGACGGTGACGTCGAAGCCGAGATCGGCGAAGGCCGTAGCGATGACCTTCTGGCCACGGTCGTGGCCGTCCTGGCCCATCTTGGCGACGAGAATGCGCGGCTTGCCGCCGGTCTTCTTCTCGAAGGCGTCAAGCTTGTCCTGCAGCCCGTCGACCACGGGATGATCGCCAAGCGCCTTGCGATAGATGCCGGAAATGGTCTGCACCGTAGCGACGTGGCGCCCAAACGCCCTTTCCAACGCGAATGAAATCTCGCCGACCGTTGCATTGGCGCGCGCGGCTCGGATGGCGAATTCCAGCAGGTTTTCATTGCCTTGCGCGGCACGGGTCAGCGCATCGAGTGCGCTTTCGACGGCGGCGACGTCGCGCGTGCCCTTCAGCCGTTGCAGCTTCGACAATTGCCGGGCCCTGACCTCGGCATTGTCGATCTTCAGCACGTCGACCTCGATGTCGGTCTCGGGCCGATGGGCGTTGACGCCGACCAGCATCTGCTCGCCGGAATCGATCCGCGCCTGCGTGCGCGCGGCAGCTTCCTCGATGCGCAGCTTGGGAATGCCCTGTTCGGTCGCCGCCGCCATGCCGCCGAGCGCCTCGACCTCCTCGATATGGGCAAGCGCGCGCGCCGCCAGATCATGCGTCAGCCGTTCAAGATAGGCCGAACCGCCCCACGGGTCGATGATGCGCGTGGTGCCGGATTCCTTTTGCAGGATGAGCTGGGTGTTGCGGGCGATCCGCGCCGAATGGTCGGTCGGCAGCGCCATCGCCTCGTCGAAGGAATTGGTGTGCAGCGATTGGGTGTGGCCCTGCGTTGCAGCCATTGCCTCGATCATGGTGCGGACAATGTTGTTGTAGGGATCCTGCGCCGTCAGCGACCAGCCAGAAGTCTGGCAATGGGTGCGCAGCGACAACGAGCGCTCGTCCTTGGGCGAAAAATTCTTCTGCATCAGGGTCGCCCACAACAGGCGCGCGGCCCGCAGCTTGGCGACTTCCATGAAGAAATTCATGCCGATGGCCCAGAAGAAGGACAGGCGCGGCGCGAAGCGGTCGATGTCGAGGCCGGCCGCGACGCCGGCGCGAGCATACTCGATGCCATCGGCGATCGTATAGGCGAGTTCAAGGTCGGCCGTCGCGCCGGCCTCCTGCATGTGATAGCCGGAGATCGATATCGAATTGAACTTCGGCATGTTCTTCGATGTGTACGAGAAGATGTCCGACACGATCCGCATCGAGGGCTTTGGTGGATAGATGTAGGTGTTGCGGACCATGAACTCCTTCAGAATGTCGTTCTGAATGGTGCCGGCGAGATCTTTCTGCGCAACGCCCTGTTCTTCCGCCGCGACAATGTAGAGCGCCATGATCGGCAGCACCGCGCCGTTCATCGTCATCGATACCGTCATCTCGCCGAGCGGAATGCCGTCGAAGAGCTGCCGCATGTCGAGAATGGAATCGATGGCGACGCCAGCCATGCCGACATCGCCGGCAACGCGCGGATGATCGCTGTCATAGCCGCGATGCGTGGCGAGATCGAAGGCGACCGACAGGCCCTTTTGACCAGCGGCAAGGTTGCGTCGGTAAAATGCGTTGGATTCTTCGGCCGTCGAGAAGCCGGCATATTGCCGGATCGTCCAGGGCTGCTGGACATACATGGTCGGGTAGGGGCCGCGCACGAAGGGCGGCAGGCCGGGATAGGTGTCGAGATGCGGCAACCCCTTGAGGTCGCTTTGATTGTACAGATGCTTGGCGACGAGCCCTTCCGGCGTGGTCCGCTGGCCTTTGACCTCGACGGGAGCGCGGCGTGGCGGGACCCAGCCGATCTGGCCGAAGTCCGGGATCAAGAGCCGGCTCCGATCGATTGGTCGATGCGGACTGGAAACAGCGCCTCGCAGACGGCAACGCCTTCGGTGAAGGCCGGCCGCCGTTCCGCCGCCAGCGTCTCGACCGGACGTTCGTCTTTCGATGGATAGAGCGTGGTGCCGATGATGGCCCGTTGGCCTGTGCGGTAGGCTGCATTGCGCTGCTCCGCAGCTGCGTGGACGCGCTTCTGGATGCGTCCGTCCTGAAGGCTGGACAGGACACCGCCCTCGGCTTCGATCGTCTGCAATTCCGCCCAGGCCAACTCGCACAACTCCGCGGTCAACGCCTCGACGGCGCCGGAACCATAGGCGGGATCGGTGACATGATCGATATGGCTTTCATTGGCCATGATCAGCTGCGTGTTGCGGGCAACACGACGGGCAAAACCCGCCGGCAGACCATGCGCGATCGTGTGCGGCAGGATGGAGATCGAATCGGCGCCGCCGCACGCCGCGGCAAAGCATGCAATGGTGGTGCGCAGGATGTTGGTCTCCGGATCCATCGCCGTCATCATGCGAAACGACGTCTCGGCATGGATATTGGCGGTGGATGTCGGGATCGAACAAGCCTCCTGCACCCGCGCCCATAGCCTGCGCAGTGCTCGCATCTTGGCCGTCGACAGCAACTGGTCCTGGTCGACGCTGAGCGCAAAACCGATATGGGGTGCGGCATAGACAAGCGGCTGCCGCGCCGTCTCGAACATTCTGAGATAGGAGACAGCCGAAGCCAGCATGATGCCAAGTTCCTGCGCTTCCGTGGCGCCGGCATTGTGGAACACGCGCCCGTCAGCTTCCAGCAGCACGCCCGGAACGCCCATCGCGAAGAAGTGCGCCAGCGACTGTGGCATAGAGGCCTGCAGCGCCTCGATCGACATGCGCAACCGACCGGTTCCCGCGAAGATCGCCGCTGGATCGATGCCGAAGGAGAGGTTGAGCTTTGCCGGGTCCGATCGCCGCTTGCTCAGGAACGCGACCAACCAGTCGGCCACGGCGCGGCTCCAGGGATGGGCGTCGATGCGAACCTGGATGCGGTTGAGCGGTATGCCGTCCAGCACCGCCTCCAGCGCCTCCGCCGTTCTCGGCAAGCCGTAGCCGAACGCGTTGGGCGCCCCTTCGAAGACCAGCGACAATCCCGTGGCACCCTGTGCAACATCCTCCAGCGCTTGGCTTCTGGCACGGTCGATGTCCGGATCGTCGATGCGCTGGCTGACGATCCATGGCGATTTCGGGTTTGTACGCACGATCGGTTCCGCCGCGGTGCTGCGGTCGTAGAGCGGTTCGATACGGATGTTGTCATCGCTGTGCGAGACCAGCTTTTCCTCGAAGGAAGCGCCTGCCAATGCCTTTTCCGCCAAGGCGAGCCATCGCTGACGCTCGGCGTTCTCGGGTTCCACGTCCTGGATCAAGGCTCCGGCGCCCATCCGTCCTCCTCGTTTCATGCGGCCGCACCAGCCGGGAGCGGTTCAGTCTACGGTCCCCGGTCCGATATCGCAATGCAATGCGCTTTCAGAGACCGGATTCGATCCATCAGATATAGGTCAGTCCGCGTGGACGACGATTGCCAAACAGCGGCAAAATCCGCAAGCTCCAAAAACCCGATCTGAACGAATGGGGCCGATTTGGGCGAATGGCCCGGATTTGGACGAATGGCCCCGATTTGGACGAATGGCCCCGATTTGGACGAATGGCCCCGATTTGGACGAATGGCATTGTCGCTGTGCAATGGCCTCACTATACCTGCGGCAAGGCCACTGGCTTTAGACACATCAGTTTGCGGAGACCGGACATATGGCTGACGAGACCAGTATTTTCATCGGCGCCAGCCGAAAGCCCGACGACAGCTATCAGCGTGCCGAGCAGTTGTTGCTGCGATATGGGAATCGTCACGGCCTGGTGACCGGCGCCACCGGCACCGGCAAGACCGTCACCTTGCAGATCCTGGCCGAAGGATTTTCCAACGCCGGCGTGCCGGTGTTCTGCGCGGACATCAAGGGTGATCTGTCGGGCATCGCGATGATGGGCACGGCACAGGATTTCCTCGTCAAGCGGGCCGAACAGGTCAAGCTCGATCCGTATGACTTCCAGGAATTTCCCGTTATCTTCTGGGACTTGTTCGGCGAGCAGGGTCATCCGATCCGCGCCACGGTCTCGGAAATGGGGCCGTTGTTGCTGTCGCGCCTGATGAACCTGACCGAGGCGCAGGAAGGCATCATGAACATCGCCTTCCGCCTGGCGGATGAGGAAGGTCTGCTGCTGCTCGACATGAAGGACCTGCAGGCGCTGCTCGCCAACATCGCCGAGCGCGCCGACGAGATCGGCTCACGCTATGGCAACGTGACGAAGCCATCGGTCGGGGCTATTCAGCGCACGCTGCTGGTCCTCGAACAGCAGGGGGCCGCAAACTTCTTCGGCGAACCGGCACTGCGTATCGCCGATATCATGCGCACCACCCGCGACGGACGCGGCGCCATCAGCGTGCTTGCCGCCGACAAGCTGATGATGAATCCGCGGCTCTACGCGACCTTCCTGCTATGGCTGATGTCGGAGCTGTTCGAGGTGCTGCCGGAAGTCGGCGACCCCGACAAGCCGAAGCTGGTGTTCTTCTTCGACGAGGCCCATCTTCTGTTCGACGAAGCACCCAAGGTGCTCATCGATCGCGTCGAACAGGTCGTCCGACTGATCCGCTCGAAAGGCGTCGGCGTCTATTTCGTCACCCAGAACCCTTTGGATATCCCTGAAAAAGTCCTGGCCCAGCTCGGCAATCGCGTCCAGCACGCGCTGCGCGCCTATACACCGCGCGAGCAGCAGGCAGTCCGGACGGCGGCCGAAACGTTCCGGCCAAATCCCGATTTCGACTGCATGACCGCCATTACACAGCTTGCCACTGGCGAGGCGCTGGTCTCGACGTTGGAAGCCAAGGGTGTTCCGTCCATGGTGCAGCGGACCCTGATCCGCCCGCCATCCTCGCGGCTTGGGCCCATAACGGCCGCTGAGCGGCAAAAGCTGATCCAGGAAAGCCCGGTCGCCGGCCAGTACGATCAGGCCGTCGATCGCGAATCGGCTTTCGAAATGCTGCAGAAAAAGGCCAAGGACGCGCAGGATGCCGAAGAGCAGGCCCAGCAGGCCGGCAACGGCGGCTCGCGCTGGACCATTCCGGGCTTCGGCAATGACGATCCCGCGCCGCAATCCGGTGGCAGGCGCACATCTGCACCGCGCCCGTCCAACCGCCAGACGGTCGCAGAGGCGGCGATCAAGTCGGTGGTGCGCTCGGTCGGCTCTTCGGTCGGTCGGGCAATCGTGCGCGGCATTCTGGGGAGCTTGTCGCGCGGGCGGTGACTGGAGGCAGCGGGCGCCGCCGCTGCCTAGTCAGCTCAGAAAATCGAATTCGTGATCGCCTTGACCGGTCCAAGCAGCACCGAACCGTCCGGCACGCCGGCATCGATCGGGATCGCCTGTCGGTTGGCCGTCGCCACCATGGGTTGGCTGGCGTCGCTGGTCACGATGACCGGCGTCTTCGAGGGCACGCGATCATAGAGGTCGATAATGTCCTGGTTCATCAGACGCACGCAGCCTGACGACACCGACTTGCCGATCGAGCGCCACTCCGGCGAGCCGTGCAGACGGTAGAGCGTGTCGACATTGCCCTGGAACAGATAGAGCGCGCGTGCACCGAGCGGATTCTTCAGGCCGCCGGGCATGCCGCCATTGTCGGCGCTGTAGGGTTTCAGTTCCGGCTGGCGGGCTATCATTTCGTCCGGCGGCGTCCATTTTGGCCATTTCTGCTTCCACTGAACGACGGCGTCGCCGGACCATTCGAAGCCGGCGCGGCCAAGGCCGACACCGTAGCGTATCGCCTGACCGCCTGGACGAACCAGATAAAGGAAGTGGCCGGTCGTATCGACGACTATGGTTCCCGGCTTCTGTCCCGTCGGGTCGGGAACGATCTGACGCAGGAATTGCGGATCGATCTTGTCGACTGGGATGGCCGGCAAATCGAAGCCGCCGTCGCTGACTGCTGCATACATCGTCACATAGTCCGCCAGAGGCGGCTCGACATAGGTTGGTGGCGGCGGCTCGACCGGACCCGGCCCGGTGGTGGCGCATGCGGAAACCGCGATCGAAGCGGCGCCCAGGGCTGCGGCATTGAGAAAGCCGCGACGGCTCAGGCGAAAAGATTCGATTTCAGTTATGGACATGGTTGCCTTCTTTAAGTCTCAAATCGCAACAAAGCGTGAATTCGCCGACAGTTACGCGGGTGCCTGACAACACCTGGGGCGATAGGCGGTTCCGATTCTGGCCCGAACGTGGGCAAAGAAAGGCGAAGCTGTGACCAGGCTGCTACTGTGGCGCCAGAGACACAGGTCTCTTAGCTGCCGGGCACAAGGGCTTCGAGCGACGGCAGGATCAGGGCCGGTGGGAAGTCCCGGTATTCTTCGGGCTGGTTGGAGCGGTTGATCCACACCGTGCGAAAGCCGAATTTGGTGGCGCCTGCAATGTCCCAGCGATTGGACGACTGGAAGGAAACCGCGCCGGGGTAGAGGCGCCAGCCGGTGGCGACCATGTCGTAGACCGCCGGATCGGTCTTGAAGCGCCGCACCGTATCGACGGAATAGATATCGTCCAGAACCTGGTCGAGCGCGGCGGATTTGACCGCCGCCTGCAGCATTTCTGGCGAGCCGTTGGACAGGATCGCCAGCCTCGCTCCCGAAGCTTTGAGCGCCTTGAGCACGGCCGGCACTTCCGGATAGCAATCGAGCCGCCAATAGGCATCCAGCAATATCGCCTTGAGACCGGGGTCGGCCGAGGGAACCTTGCGCAAGGCGAAATCGAGCGCCTGTTCGGTCAGTTGCCAGAAATCGGCATAGGCGCCCATCAGCGTGCGCACCCAGGAATATTCGAGCTGTTTGGCGCGCCAGATCTCGGACAACAATTGGCCGTCCGGCCCGATCCGGTCGGCATGACGGCGCACGGCGGCATGCACGTCGAACAGCGTGCCATAGGCGTCGAAGACATAGGCGGCGTATTGCATGACAGCAGTTTTGAGGGCAGGCGCGACAAGGTGCAAGCTTTGATTGCATTGCGCCCCGGCACTGGCCTCAACAAAACTCCATGATGCCGGTTGACGGCGCCCGCCAAAGCATCTTCCAATGGCTGTCACACGAGACCGATTGAGACGGGACGAGATGATGACACTGGCGGCTGCGGCGCAATCCACGACATGGACTTTCGTCGATGGTGATTGGCACGAAGGCAACGTCGCCATTCTGGGGCCGCGCAGCCACGCCATGTGGCTCGGCACCAGCGTTTTTGACGGCGGCCGCTGGTTCGAAGGCGTGGCGCCGGATCTCGACTTCCACGCAGCCAGGGTGAATTCCTCGGCGATTGCGCTCGGCCTGAAGCCGAACATGAGCGCCGACAAGATCGTCGGGCTGACATGGGATGGGTTGAAGAAGTTCGACGGCAAGACGGCGGTCTATATCAGGCCGATGTACTGGGCCGAGCATGGCGGCTATATGGGCGTGCCGGCCGATCCCGCCTCGACGCGCTTTTGCCTTTGCCTCTATGAATCACCGATGATTCCGGCGACTGGCTTTTCGGTGACCGTGTCGCCGTTCCGGCGTCCGACCATTGAAACCATGCCGACCAACGCCAAGGCCGGCTGCCTTTACCCCAACAACGGTAGGGCCATTCTCGAAGCCAAGATGCGCGGCTTCGACAACGCAATGGTGCTCGATATGCTGGGCAACGTCGCCGAGACCGGAACCTCGAACATCTTCCTGGTCAAGGATGGCCACGTCTTTACGCCTGCGCCGAACGGCACCTTCCTATCCGGCATCACCCGCTCGCGCACGATAGCGCTGCTCGGCGAATATGGCTTCAGGACCACGGAAAAGACGCTGTCGGTGCGCGATTTCCTCGAAGCAGACGAAATTTTTTCGACCGGGAACCATTCCAAGGTGGTGCCGATCACGCGCATCGAGGATCGCAATCTGCAACCCGGGCCGGTGGCCAAAAAAGCGCGCGAACTCTATTGGGATTGGGCGCATTCGACTTCTGCTGTTTGAGCGGATAAAAAGGCGATCGACGCTTCATCCGGAGTTGTCCCAACCCATTCCAGACCTATCTTACTCCGGTATCGACACCGGATTTTTCCACGAGGGAGTACTATCCATGGCCTTTGAATTGCCCGCTCTGCCTTACGACTATGAGGCCTTGCAGCCTTACATGTCGAAAGAGACGCTGGAATATCACCACGACAAGCACCACAAGGCGTATGTCGATAACGGCAACAAACTCGCCGCCGAGGCCGGCTTGGGCGATCTGTCGGTCGAAGAGGTGGTCAAGCAGTCGTTCGGCAAGAATGCCGGCCTCTTCAACAATGCCGCCCAGCATTACAACCACATCCATTTCTGGAAGTGGATGAAGAAAGGCGGCGGCGGCAACAAGCTGCCGGGCGCCTTGCAGAAGGCAGTCGATAGCGATCTCGGCGGCTACGACAAGTTCAAGGCCGACTTCATTGCCGCTGGCACGACACAGTTCGGCTCCGGCTGGGCCTGGGTCTCGGTCAAGGATGGCAAGCTGGCGATCTCCAAGACACCGAACGGCGAAAACCCGCTCGTCCATGGCGCGTCGCCGATCCTCGGCGTCGATGTCTGGGAGCACTCCTACTACATCGACTACCGCAACGCCCGGCCGAAATATCTCGAGGCGTTCGTCGACAGCCTGATCAACTGGGACCATGTCCTGGAATTGTACGAAAAGGCGAAGTGATCGATTTCCAGAAGCCCCGGTATCACCCGGGGCTTTTCTTTTCTGCGTCCCGCAAGAG
>NZ_RZQE01000193.1:0-2500 GCF_004022955.1 Mesorhizobium sp. M7A.F.Ca.US.002.01.1.1
CCTCCGGCATCCCGGGATTTGGTGAACCGGCGCCAGCCGGGCTTGCCCCGGCCATCGATGCGACAAGGCTCGCCGCCAGCGACGCCGCGTTTGCCGCGGTTTCTTCGGTGACCGCGCTGCTTTGCCTGCTTGCGGCTGTCATCGCCTGGACGACCATTCCCGGTGATCGATTGCCATGGCCGCGAAAGGCCGAAGATACGCCAGGCTGAAGCCGATCAACCATCGATCTTGGCGCTCGCAACCTTCAGCGAATCGCTGTCTTCCTGCTTCAACAGTTCGTCGATGCGTTCGCGTTCGCGCTTGAAGGCGACGAGGTCATCGCCCTTCAGCACCTTGCCGACCGGCAGGCGGACACGCATCGGATCGACCTTGGTGCCGTTGACGATCAGCTCGTAGTGAAGATGCGGGCCGGTGGCGAGGCCGGTTTGGCCGAGGAAGCCGATGGTCTGGCCCTGGCGGACGTGCACGCCCGGTTCGATGCCTTTGGCAAAGGCGCTCTGGTGATTGTATGAGGTTTCGTAGCCATTGGCGTGGCGGATGATGATCTGCTTGCCGTAACCGCCGGCCCAGCCGACCTTCTCGACCGTGCCGTTGCCGGCGGCGATGATCGGCGTGCCGATGGGGGCTGCCCAGTCGACGCCGGTGTGCATGCGGACATAGCCGAGGATCGGATGCCTGCGGGCGCCGAACCCGGAGCGGAATTTCCCGGCGGGCAGGGGATTGCGCAACAGGAACTGCTCGGCACTCGAACCGTCCTCATCGAAATAGTCGGTGCCGCCGTCCTGCATCTGGAAGCGGTAGAAGTTGCGGGTCTGGCCGCCGAACGTCGCCGAGACGTAGAGAAGCTCGGAGCTGTCCGAGGTCTGATCGTCGCCGTCGGGCTGCGAGAACAGGACTTCGATGCGGTCGGCGGGGCTGAGGCGAGACTGGAAGTCGACGTCGGACGCCAGCAGCTTGATCAACCGCTGCGTCATCGCCTTGGACATGCCGTAGGAGTAGGCGGCGCGGTAGATGCCGTCATAGACGTTGGGCAGGTTGCCGCGCACCACCACCGGCGCCGACGAATCATCGAAGGCCGTCAGCAATTCGGGGTTCGGATCCGGTTCCTGCGCCGGCACATACTGGCCGCGATCGTTGAGCGCGATGGTGACGATGTGCTGGGTCCGGTCGTAGACGCTGGTGCGCACGACCTTGGCGGCATCGCCGTGAACCTCGAGGCCGACGCGTAGCACGGTTCCAGCCTTGAGCGCCGTCGCATTGAGCAACTTGGCTATGGCTTCGGCCATTCCGGTGGCGTCTTCCCCTGTGTAGCCCGAATCAGCAAAAGCCTCGGTGACGTCGAGATCCTTGGTGAAGGGGATGATTTCCTCGGCGAAAGCCGGCGCCTGGTCGTCAACGGTGGCTCGCGGCGCCACCGAGACGTTTTCCGGCACGATCTTGACGTCGTAGGAGCCGGCCATGCTCTCGGCAAAGGCTTCGCCGAATCGCTGCGGATCGACATAGTGGAGCGAAGCGACCTGCACGGCGCCGTCGCTGAGGTCGGTGCCGGCCTCGCGCACCACTTTTTCCACCTCGTCGGCGGAGAGGTCGCTCTTTTCGTCGAAGGAAGCCGTGTCGATCGGAAAATCGACGGTCTTCAGGCTCATCTCGCTTTCGACCTTGGCGCCGTAGATCTGGCCGGAAGCGGCCGAGGCCGTCGCCGGCTGGGCATTGTCGTCGCCGTCGTCGCCGAACACTTGCATCGGGTCGAAGGGGGGGTAGGCGCGGCTGGTGGTGTGGCCGGCGGCAAGGGCCATCTTGATCTGCACGAAAGGCATGGTGTGGATGACGTCGCGGTCGCCGACCTTGGTGACCATCGACACTTCCATGCGGCGGCGGTCCTTGGCCTTTGCGATCTGACGTGGCGCCACCAGCCTGGTCGTCTTGGCGACTTCGCCGGAATCTCCGTTGCCGGCAAGGCTGATCAACTCGGCGATCTCGGGTGGGGTGGCCAGCTGCTGGCGGCCGTCAAGAGCGGCGAACAGCGCCACGCCCATCAACACGCTCGAGGTCACGCCAGTGAGAAATGTTCCCGACAGCCAGCGTGCAGAAACCTCTCGCCGGTCGGGCGGGCCGCTGCGGCCATCCGCGATCAGCGGCGGCTCATTGCCGAGTTCGGCTATGACATCTTCCGTGTCTGGCATCCAGAAAGGCTGCTTCTTCCCCGGGCGGAACGGCTTGTCGCTTTTGTTGTGGCCGTGACATTTGCCTGTCATGGCAGGTGAAGTCAACGAAGCGCCAGGCTCCGACCGAATTGCCCCCAGGCACTTCTCCTATAGAGCACTCTACCAGGCGGGGCGGTGTACCTTCTCCGCAAGGCCCATCGCACACTCCTATATAGGAGGGCTCCTAAGAGAGGCGCTGCTCGATCGGCGGCGCCCACATTCGATGGCTTTGGTGTCGAACGGCAATGCGGCGGCAATAGGGCTCCTTCCTGGCCGTGCCACGCATGTTGCCAGCG
>NZ_RZQE01000193.1:5000-10524 GCF_004022955.1 Mesorhizobium sp. M7A.F.Ca.US.002.01.1.1
TGGTGAGCGTCTGGCTTGCCGCTTGTTCTGTTTGACATTGTAAAGAGAAGATTTGTTCGAACTTCATGGCAGTAATGCCGTGATTTGTCGCGGGAGACGCTCAATCTCCCGCATATGATGGGCTTGCCTAACCGCACCCTCGAACCGATCTCGAGAAGCTGGTCTTTTTGTGCCAATGACATCGAAGTTTGATCCCGCACAGGATCTGCTTCAGGCGACAATTCCTTTGGAATTGCGTGGATGCCAACTCCGTAAGGGGAAGGCTGAAGCGACAATCCCTTCGGGATTGCGCGGATGGGCATTGGCAATGAGAACGATCAAGTGTCTTAAGGGCAATTGGTGGATGCCTTGGCATGCACAGGCGATGAAGGACGTGATACGCTGCGATAAGCTACGGGGAGGTGCGAATACCCTTTGATCCGTAGATTTCCGAATGGGGAAACCCACCTAAGGTACTTGGAAAATCAGAGCAGCCAGAAGGTCGCAAGGCCGGATTGCTGCTGTGGTTTCCAAGTATCGATAATAGGTAACTTACCCTGAATACATAGGGGTAAAGTGGCGAACGCGGGGAACTGAAACATCTAAGTACCCGTAGGAAAGGACATCAACCGAGACTCCGGAAGTAGTGGCGAGCGAACCCGGACCAGGCCAGTGGCGATTGAGAGACAAGCGGAACCTTCTGGAAAGTAGGGCCATAGTGGGTGACAGCCCCGTACGCGTAATGCAATCAATCGTCCTCGAGTAAGGCGGGACACGTGAAATCCTGTCTGAAATTGGGGGGACCACCCTCCAAGCCTAAGTACTCGTGCATGACCGATAGCGAACTAGTACCGTGAGGGAAAGGTGAAAAGCACCCCGACAAGGGGAGTGAAAGAGTACCTGAAACCGATTGCCTACAAACAGTGGAAGCCCAAGGTTCGTCCTGGGTGACCACGTACCTTTTGTATAATGGGTCAGCGACTTAGTGTGACGAGCAAGCTTAAACCGCTAGGTGTAGGCGCAGCGAAAGCGAGTCTGAACAGGGCGTTCAGTTCGTCGCATTAGACCCGAAACCGAGTGATCTAGCCATGAGCAGGTTGAAGGTAAGGTAACACTTACTGGAGGACCGAACCCATAACTGTTGCAATAGTTCGGGATGACTTGTGGCTAGGGGTGAAAGGCCAATCAAACTCGGAAATAGCTGGTTCTCCGCGAAATCTATTTAGGTAGAGCGTCGACCGAATACCCCAGGGGGTAGAGCACTGGATGGGCTAGGGGTCCTCACCGGATTACCAAACCTAACCAAACTCCGAATACCTGGGAGTACTAGTCGGCAGACACACGGCGGGTGCTAACGTCCGTCGTGAAAAGGGAAACAACCCTGACCTACAGCTAAGGTCCCCAAGTTATGGCTAAGTGGGAAAGGATGTGAGGATCCCAAAACAACCAGGATGTTGGCTTAGAAGCAGCCATCATTTAAAGAAAGCGTAACAGCTCACTGGTCTAAATAAGGGTCTTTGCGCCGAAAATGTAACGGGGCTAAAGCCATACACCGAAGCTTAGGGTTTGGTCCGCAAGGGCCAAGCGGTAGCGGAGCGTTCTGTAAGCTGATGAAGCCATACCCGTGAGGGGTGGTGGAGGTATCAGAAGTGCGAATGCTGACATGAGTAACGTAAGGGGAGTGAGAGACTCCCCCGCCGAAAGACCAAGGGTTCCTGCTTAAAGCTAATCTGAGCAGGGTTAGCCGGCCCCTAAGACGAGGCGGAAACGCGTAGTCGATGGGAACCACGTTAATATTCGTGGGCTTGGAGGTAGTGACGGATCATTGAGGTAGTCCAATCTTATCGGATTGAACGGGCTGCTGCGTGGTTCCAGGAAATAGCTCCTCCTTATAAACCGTACCCGAAACCGACACTGGTGGTCTGGTAGAGTATACCAAGGCGCTTGAGAGAACTATGCTGAAGGAACTCGGCAAATTGCACGCGTAACTTCGGAAGAAGCGTGACCCTTTTCTACGCAAGTAGAGGAGGGTGGCACAGACCAGGGGGTAGCGACTGTTTATCAAAAACACAGGGCTCTGCGAAGTCGCAAGACGACGTATAGGGTCTGACGCCTGCCCGGTGCTGGAAGGTTAAGAGGAGGGGTGCAAGCTCTGAATCGAAGCCCCAGTAAACGGCGGCCGTAACTATAACGGTCCTAAGGTAGCGAAATTCCTTGTCGGGTAAGTTCCGACCTGCACGAATGGCGTAACGACTTCCCCGCTGTCTCCAGCATAGACTCAGTGAAATTGAATTCCCCGTGAAGATGCGGGGTTCCTGCGGTTAGACGGAAAGACCCCGTGCACCTTTACTATAGCTTTACATTGGCATTCGTAGTGGCATGTGTAGGATAGGTGGTAGGCTTTGAAGCCTGGGCGCCAGCTCAGGTGGAGCCACCCTTGAAATACCACCCTTATTACTATGGATGTCTAACCGCGGCCCGTTATCCGGGTCCGGGACAATGTATGGTGGGTAGTTTGACTGGGGCGGTCGCCTCCTAAAGAGTAACGGAGGCGCGCGATGGTGGGCTCAGAACGGTCGGAAATCGTTCGCTGAGTGCAATGGCATAAGCCTGCCTGACTGCGAGACTGACAAGTCGAGCAGAGACGAAAGTCGGTCATAGTGATCCGGTGGTCCCGCGTGGAAGGGCCATCGCTCAACGGATAAAAGGTACGCCGGGGATAACAGGCTGATGACCCCCAAGAGTCCATATCGACGGGGTTGTTTGGCACCTCGATGTCGACTCATCGCATCCTGGGGCTGGAGCAGGTCCCAAGGGTATGGCTGTTCGCCATTTAAAGCGGTACGTGAGTTGGGTTCAGAACGTCGTGAGACAGTTCGGTCCCTATCTGCCGTGGGTGTAGGAATATTGAAAGGATCTGTCCCTAGTACGAGAGGACCGGGATGGACGGATCTCTGGTGGACCTGTTGTGGCGCCAGCCGCATAGCAGGGTAGCTATATCCGGACGGGATAACCGCTGAAGGCATCTAAGCGGGAAACCCACCTTAAAACGAGTATTCCCTGAGAACCGTGGAAGACGACCACGTTGATAGGCCGGGTGTGGAAGAGCGGCAACGCTTGAAGCTTACCGGTACTAATAGTTCGATCGGCTTGATCGTTCTCATTCCTTATGCCCATCTGACAAAGTCAGATGGTCTGTTCTCACTCACGCTTGTTCCGCCCTGCGGGCGGCGCTACGTGAGTGCGGCGCATCAGCGCCGACGGTCGACCTTGCGAAGCTTCGCTTCGAAAGGCGCCAGACCAAGAACCGTAAAGGCACACAAAGACCAGCGAACAGCCCCGAGAGGCACCCGACAGCCCCGCTGCCGATGTCTCTTTGTGCCCTTCGCTCAAAAGCTTCTCGAACAACGTGCGTTTTGCCGACCTGGTGGTTATGGCGGAGCGGCTGCACCCGATCCCATTCCGAACTCGGCCGTGAAACGCTCCAGCGCTGATGGTACTTCGTCTCAAGACGCGGGAGAGTAGGTCGCTGCCAGGTCTGCCAAACGCACGTTGATCTCACATCCAAATCGGATGGAGAAAAATCTTCTCTTTATGAAATGGCCCGCCAAGGGATCACGGGCCGCGTAAGCGGCCCTTTCATTTGGTCAGCCATATACCTATCTGTAGGCCTCGGCTTACACAAAAATTGACGCGGGGTGGAGCAGCCCGGTAGCTCGTCAGGCTCATAACCTGAAGGTCACAGGTTCAAATCCTGTCCCCGCAACCAAATTCAAAAAGGCCCGCCATCGTGCGGGCTCTTTTGTTTTGTGCTGTGCTGTGCTGCCGGCCTGTCATCAGGCGCCCGCAACCAGCCAAGCCAAGCCGCCAGACAGAAAACGCAAATCCTCTCCCCAAAACCAACATCAAAAACAGCCCGCCAGCCACAAATGCCCGCGCGCCGTTTTGATATGCGGCTGGGGTGGCCATCGATCTGCCCAGGCTCAGGCCCCCGAAAGCGAAGCCGAAGCTGCGGGACAAAAGAACCAGATCCCGTCCCGCAAACCAAACTTCACTAAGCAACAGCCCGCCTGGCATCAGCCGGCGGGCTGTTCGCGTTCAAGGGACAATGGTGCCCGCAAGCGGCAGTCCTCGGCGCACAAGAGGACTCAGCCGACAAGGTACGACAACAAACAAAGCCTCAACAAAACAGCCCGCAGCCCGCGGGCCGTTTGCGTTTGGGGGACTGGCAAGTGAAGCGCCAGGCCGCCGCCATGGCCGGATCAACCGAATCGGAGGCGGAAAAGACAAAGCCATCCGATCCTCGTGCCAGGCATCGGTGATGCCGGTGATGATTTGCAGTCAAATACGAAATGAATTTGGTCGGGGTGGTGTTCTATTCAGCCGGCTTTTGTGGCCACCCTCGACCATGACAATGACTGATGACCGCGAATATCGACCTGCATGTGAATCCTCGATCGCGCCGGCGGCCGGTGTGTCACGCCGCAATAGCCGCAAGTGCCGTTGGTCGAGCGGCCTGGGGGCGTTGAAGCGATGCCTCGATCATGCCGAATCAAAGCGAAGGGCGATTCTCTGCGGATGAGTCACGCGAGGTAAGGCGTGGCCGAATCGGCGCCAGATTCGGGATCGCTCCCCGCAGGAGGTTGCCAATGCCAAATTACGCTTTGAATGACCACTACGAGAGCTTCATCAGGAAGCAGCTCGAATCAGGCCGCTACAACAATGCCAGCGAGGTTGTCCGCGCGGGCCTGCGCATGCTCGAGGATTTCGAGGCGGAGCGAGAGAAATGGCTGCGCGAGGAGATACCAGGGCGCCTGGCTGAACTCCGGCAGGATCCGATGAAGGGCATCCCTGCCGACACGGTCTTCTCCCGGCTGGAGGCGCGTCATCGCTCCAAGCAGGCGAAAGCCAAGTAGGGGATGGAGTATCGGATTGTCTTCCACTCCAAGGCGGAGTCGGAGCTGGAGCAACTCTACGATGACCTAGCCGGACGTGCGTCGCCGGCGATCGCCCGGAATTTCATTGCGGGTATCCGCGACCATTGTCTCGGCCGTCGACTTTTCCACAGCGGGGCACCGAGCGGGTCGAGATCATGCCGGGGTTGCGGATTGTTGGCTATCGCCGCGCCGTCAGCATTGCCTTCGCCGTCGAGGGTGGGCGGGTGCTGATCCTGGGCATCTTCTACGCTGGCCGGAACATCACGCCGGAATTGCTCGAGAACCGGCTCTAAACGGCGCCTCGGTGGAGAATTGCTCTGCAGCCATCGAGGCGCGACGGGTGCGATGGCACACATCAGCGCCTCGATCTCGGGACGCATCACAGGAATGATAGGCGCTAGAACGCCGCCCACAATTCAGCCAAGCCAACTCATGAATTTCGGCCCGGTGGATATCTCTACGAGAAATCGAAAAAACATTATCGATGTGTGTTGACAGTTGTCGTTGGTGGCGACTATATACGCCTCACGAACGAGGGCGGCTCGCCGCTGGCGACGAAGAAGTTTGCTTCTAAGCCTGCCCTTAGCGAAATTCAAGAGAGCCGCGTA
>NZ_RZQE01000194.1:0-10506 GCF_004022955.1 Mesorhizobium sp. M7A.F.Ca.US.002.01.1.1
CTTTCTGGGCGACCTGGATTAAAGCTGCGCCTCGATCGCGGCCTTGTCGATTACCGACCAGACGTTCCTGATCCGGTCGTCGAGGAATTCATAGAAGACGTTCTCGCTGAAGGACACCTTCCTGCCGTTTATAGGGAGCCCGAAGAAGGTTCCCTTCGGCGTGCAGTTGAACTGAAGCCGGCTGGCTAGGAACGGCGGTTCGGCGATCAGCAACTGGATATCGAAATAGAGGTCTGGGATTTCCCGAAAATCGCGCTCCAGCATGTCCTGGTAACCCGACAGTCCGACGCGGTCGCCATTGTAGTGCACCTCGTCATGAACGAAGCGATGCAGCTTCTGCCAGTCCTGATTGTTGAGGCAGGCGATGTAGCCTCGATAGAGGTCGGTCACGGTCACGGCGATGGCTCCGGTGCTGATGCCCGCCATATTGCGACAGGGCTGAAGGCCAGGACGTACAATAAAAGCAACACATAGCGGGCCGTAGTCCTGTTGCCAGTGCCCAAGTTCAGGGAACAATTCCGAATTCGTGTCCGCTCATCACCTGGTCCAATGCACGCTGATCAACGTGCTCGCTGTCAACCGAAGCCTCAAGTTGGGTCAACGGTGCTTGCAGCGTCCAGGTGACACCGTGGCTATCATGCTCGAGAACACCGGTGCCGCTCACCGCGGCTGGAGCGACGCGCCGCAGCACCACGCTGCCGAAACCACCATGGCCGATCGTCTGTACTTCAGGACCATCTCTCTCTTTCCAGATCAGCTGGAACTGTTTCTGGCCGACCAGTCCGGTTACCTTCCATTGCACCGTTATCGTTCCCTCTGCGGCCGAAAGGACGCCGTATTTAGCGGAATTGGTCGCGAGTTCATGAAACGCTATGCCGAGGTACTGGACGGCATTGGGGCTCAGCGTCAGGGAAGGGCCCGACATTGAGATCCGCTCCTCGTTGCCGAACGGTTTGGCCTGCGCAAGCAGCAGTTCGAAGATCGTGGCGCCCTTCCAGTCGCCGGAAACCAGAAGGTCATGCGAGAGCGACAACGCCATGATGCGCTCGCGCACCTGACGTTCGAACTGGGCCGGCGTCGATGACCGCTTGCTGGTCTCCCGGATCATCGAGATGATGACGGAATACTGGTTCTTCACCCGGTGGTTGACCTCGCGCATCAGCATGCGGATGCGATATTCGTTCTCCTTGGCTACTGATATGTCGCGGGCGATCTTCGAGGCGCCGACGATCTGCCCGACGGCGTTGCGCACCGGCGAGATTGTCAGGGATACGGGCACAAGGCTGCCGTCCTTGCGGCGGCGGATGGTTTCGTAGGTCTCGACCTGCTCGCCTTTGCGGATGCGCTCCAATATGCGCGGCTCTTCGTCCAAATGGTCGTCCGGTATCAGCATAGTTACCGACCTTCCGATTGCTTCGTCGGCGGTGTAACCGAACAGACGTTGGGCGGCTGAGTTCCAGCTCCTGATGACTCCGTTCAAATCCTTGCTGACGATGGCATCGAAGGAAGACTCCACGATGGCTGACAGATGATGCCTGGCCTCGTCGGCATGATGGCGGTCAGTGAGATCGAACAGCATATTGACGGCGCCGACCAGTCTGCCCTGCTCGTCATGAAGCGGTGTGGGATAGGGAAGGAACGGCACACGCGTGCCGTCCGGGCGTTGGGAGATAGCCGACTGGTTTCTGACCGGCCGGTTCTCCTTTAGCGCGACAGCCATCGGGCATTGGTCATGCGGCAACACTTCACCGTCGGTCGTGAACAGCTTGTGCGTCACACACCATTGGTCTTTTCCGAGCTCGGGTTCGCGCCCAGCGAAATCTGCCGCGGCCCGATTGAAATAGGTGATCTTGCCTTCGGTGTCGGTGGTGTAGATTGCTACGGGAAGATTATCGAGGATTTGGTGGGGCAGATCAAAGGTCGAGCTCGAGGTTTTCGTCACTTGCGCCACGTATAGGAGTTCCAGTTAACCGCAGTGAACGCGGTGCCGCGGAAATGGTTCCGCGACCATTTCCGGGGATAGTCACCGCAGGCGGCGGCGAGTCAAAGCCGGGTGGAAGCTGCTCACCGATTTACACCTTGCCCCGGTAGCGCAGCGCGTCGACCAGCAGCGAGAAGGCCGGTGTGGGTTGCCGGCGGCTGGGGTAATAGAGATGGTAGCCGGGGAAGGGCCCGCACCAGTCGGCGAGCACACGCACCAGCCGGCCGTTGGCCAGATGGGCCGTCACCTGCTCCTCAGGCAGATAGGCAAGGCCGAGGCCGGCGAGCACCGCGTTCATGCGCAGAGCGGCCGTGTTGAACACAAGCTGGCCTTCGACCCGAACCTTCAGCTCGCGTCCGGCCTTCTCGAACTCCCAGGCATAGAGCCCGCCATAGGTGGGCAGCCGCAGATTGATGCAATTGTGGGTGGTCAGGTCCTGCGGCGTGCGCGGCTTTGGTCGGGTAGCGAAATAGGCTGGCGAGCCGACCACCGCCATGCGCATGTCGGGGCCGATGCGCACCGCGATCATGTCGCGCGCCACCTGTTCGCCCAGCCGCACGCCGGCGTCGAAGCGCTCGGCGACGATGTCGGTCAGTCCATAGTCGACGATGATCTCGACCTTGATGTCGGGATAGTCGGGCAGCAGCGGGGCGATCGCCGGCCACAGGACCGCATCGGCGGCGTGCTCACCGGCGGTGATGCGGATGGTGCCGGCGGGTTTTTCCCGCAATGCGCTCAAGGCAATGAGCTCGGTCTCGATCTCGTCCAGCCGCGGCCCGACGGTGCGAAGCAGCCGCTCCCCGGCTTCGGTGGGCGACACGCTGCGCGTGGTGCGGGTCAGGAGCCGTACACCCAGCCGCTCCTCCAGCGCCCGCACCGTGTGGCTGAGCGCCGATTGGGAAACCCCGAGCTTGGCCGCCGCCCTGGTGAAGCTTTCCTCGCGCGCCACAGCGAGGAAGGCGGTTAGCTCATTCAGGTTGTCACGTGGCATTCATGAGCCCCCTTCATAAGATCATGCTGGATATAGCACCTAATCGGCACCAATCGCAGACCCTAGATAGGCGTTATCACACCGGGCACCTCCGGCCGTCTTTAAAGCCGGGCGGGTCGTGTCATGGCTGTTGCCAGGAAGGGACAAAACCATGGACATCACGCGAAACGGCTCTCAAGCCTCGGCCAAGGGACCGGCCGACTATTTCACCGGTGCGGTGCGCATCGACGCGCCGTTCAAGGGCAGCGAGCCCGCCCGGGTCGGCGGCGCCACCGTGACTTTCGAGCCCGGCGCGCGCACCGCCTGGCACACGCATCCGCTCGGCCAGACGCTGATCGTCCTCTCGGGCGCCGGCCTGGCGCAGCGCGAGGGCGGCCCGATCGAATCGATCCAGCCCGGCGACATCGTCTGGTTCGCGCCCGGAGAGAAGCATTGGCATGGCGCCGCGCCGACCACGGCGATGAGCCACATCGCTATCGCCGAAGCGCTCGACGGCAAGGTCGTCGACTGGTTGGAGCATGTCAGCGACGAACAATACGGGATTTGACCAGGTATCGGCGCGTGGCGCCGAGTTCAACGCCCGAACTCTACGAAGGAGACCACCATGACCGATGTTCCAAGGCTGAAAAGCCCATTCTCCGATATCGCTCCCGCGCTTGGCAGATACAGCCCTGGATCGTTCCGATCCCCGGCACCACCAAGCTCAATCGCCTCGAAGAGAACATCGGATCGGTCACTGTCGCGCTGACGGCGAACTGCCGACATCGAGAACGCGGTCTCGGCGATCGCCGTACAGGGAGCGCGCTATTCTCCGCAACAGGAAGCAAGGATCGATCGCTAGAGCCAGGCGCAGGCTGAGGGCACTCGACGACCGGGTAGCCATTCCGGCCGACGGCGCAGGAGTTGAGGGGATCGTGCGCGGATCGGGTGGCAGCGTTTCAGTTTGAAATTTGGCCTTCTGCGAACTCGCGTCTTGCGGCCGTGAAAACCTCGCGGGCAGCATCCGCATTCATGATGGCGATTGCCAGCCCAATGACAATATCTGGCCAAGCCGAATTCCACACAAATGCCGTGACCAGGCCGGCGGCAATGATTGCCACATTGGCCAGGACGTCGTTGCGCGCCGACAGGAAGGCGGCGCGGGTGAGGCTGCCGCTGTGATGGCGATAGCGAGCGAGCATGAGCGCGCACGACAGGTTGACGAGCATCGCGCCAGCCGCCGTGAGCGTTAGCGGAACGGGAGCTGGCGGAATTGGAATGTTGAATTTCTCCCAGGCTGTCCAAAGGGTCGCCAATGCGGGGATCAGAAGTATCCCGGCCAGCGCCATTCCGAGCCGCGCTCGATTGCGGACGGTCCAGCCCAACGCGACCATGATCAGGAGATTGACGGATGCGTCCTCCAGAAAATCGATGCTGTCCGCGAACAGCGATACCGATCCGATCCAAACGGCTACGGCAAATTCGATCCCGAAATAGGCCAGGTTCAGGATGGCCACCATCCGCACCGCTTTGTTCAGCGTCCCGGTCATAGTTTGCCCATCGATCAGCTGCCGTTGGCACAAAGCATATAGCGATTCTATGCCCTGCGGGCGCGAGGACCAGAACCTTGTCGCCGATGCGAGACACTGTCGATCGAGCGGTCGCCTTGACATCGCCGCGCTTCCTGTTCCAACTTGGCGCCATGTTCGTTTTCGCGCCTGCCAACACCAAGCGACGTCGCCCTGCACAGTGCGGAGCGGCAAGCTGACTGCGCGACGACAAAGACCGGCAGGATAGACCCGGTTCTTTCGTTTCCAGCCCCGCCCGCGAAACCGCCGGCGGGATTTTTCATGTCTGGAGCAGTTTGATGACCAACAATTCTTCCATCCGGCTTCGGCCGGCCGCGCCCGCTGACGCCGCCGCGATCCGGGATATCGTGCGCGCCGCCTATGCCAAATGGGTAGCGGTGATCGGCCGCGAGCCTCTGCCGATGCGCGCCGACTACGAGAAGGCTGTTGCCGAGCATCCGTTCGATCTCGCCGTCGAGGATGATCGGATCGTGGGAATGATTGAAACCATGCTGGCCGAGGATCACCTGTGGATCGAGAATGTCTGTGTCGCACCGGATGCGCAGGGCAGGGGGATTGGCCGGCTGTTGCTGGAGTGGGCCGAGCGCAAGGCGATCGAGTCGGGCCGCGACGAGCTTCGCCTGCTGACCAATGGCGCGTTCGAGGCGAACGTATCGCTCTACAAGAGGCAGGGCTATATCGTGGATCGGGACGAGCCGTTCATGGGCGGCATGACGGTCTATATGAGCAAGAGGCTAGCGGGATCACCGGCGATCTGAGGAAGGATTTCGATAATGGCTGCCAAGGTCAGGCTTAAGCAACTCCCGGGGTCTTACGCGGTTTCCCGGCTGGCGGCGGGCGAAACCATTCCCGGTTGGGCGGACGGACCAGGCTTCGTCAGCATCACAAGGACCGACGACGAGCTTTCGATCGTTTGCCTGCAGGACCGCGTGCCGCATGCCGTCAAGCAGGATATCGACTGGGTGGCCTTCAAGCTCCTGGGCCCGTTCGCCTTCGACGAAACCGGTATCGTGCTGTCGGTCATCAGGCCGTTGTCGGAAAACGGGTTGGGCATCTTCGTGGTGTCCACTTTCGATGGCGACCATCTCCTGGTGAAAGCCACGGATCAGGCCGCGGCGAGGCGGTTTCTGGTCGAGGCCGGGCATACCTTGCTGTAGTCCATCCTCACCAAGCCGGTTGCTGCCCAACCGCTCTGGCTCAATCACTGCCGCACTGGCTCAACCACTTCGGGGGTTGTGTTTGACAGCGGCGTTTGTGCATCGTTATCTCCAGCCAGATATGACGGCCCGGCGCGACCATGCGGCCAAGGAGAAAACCATGTCACACAATCTGCAGTTCTACATCGATGGCGCGTGGGTCGATCCTGTTGTGCCCAACCCATTGGACGTCATCGATCCCTCGAATGAGGACGCTTTTGCGCAGATTTCGCTCGGCTCCAGGGCCGATGTCGACAAGGCGGTGGCTGCCGCCAAGCGCGCCTTCAACGGCTTTGGTTTCACCGAAGTTAGCGAGCGGCTCGACCTGTTGAATCGCATCATCGCGGTCTACAAGAAGCGCAGTAGCGATCTTGCGGTTGCCGTGTCGCGCGAGATGGGCGCGCCGCGCCAGATGGCGTTGGACAGCCAGGTCGGCATTGGGCTGGCGCATCTGACCAAAATGGCCGAGACGCTGAAGGCTTTCGAATTCCGCCACGTGAAGGGCAATCATCTCGTGGTCAAGGAGCCGATCGGTGTCGTCGGGCTGATCACGCCGTGGAACTGGCCGCTCAACCAGATCACCTGCAAGGTGGGTCCGGCGCTCGCCGCCGGCTGCACCATGGTGCTCAAGCCATCCGAGATCGCGCCGCTCGACGCCATCATCTTCGCCGAGATCCTCGACGAGGCCGGCGTGCCGAAGGGCGTCTTCAACCTCGTCAATGGCGACGGACCGGGCGTCGGCCAGGCGTTGTCCAGCCATCCTGACATCGACATGATGTCGTTCACCGGTTCGACCCGCGCCGGCATCCTGGTGGCCAAGGCCGCCGCCGACACGGTCAAGCGCGTGCATCAGGAGCTTGGTGGCAAGTCGGCCAACATTCTGTTCCCCGACGTCGACCTCGCAAGCGCGGTCAGCAAGGGCGTGGCCGGTTGCTTCAGCAACAGCGGCCAGTCCTGCAACGCGCCAACGCGCATGTTCGTGCCGCGCGAGCGCCATGACGAGGCGGCCCGCTATGCCAAGGTTGCGGCGGAAAAATTCACCGTCGGTCCGGCCGACGCTGCCGGCACCAAGCTCGGCCCGGTCGTCAGCCAGGTTCAGTTCGACAAGATCCAGGACCTGATCCAGGCCGGCATCGACGAGGGTGCGACGTTGGTCGCCGGCGGCCCCGGCCGTCCGGCCGAACTCAACCGCGGCTACTATGTCAGGCCGACAGTGTTCGCCGACGTTACCCACGACATGCGCATCGCGCGCGAGGAGATCTTTGGGCCGGTACTGGCGATCATGCCCTATGACAGCGTCGACGAGGTGGTCGAGACCGCCAACGACACCGTCTATGGCCTCGCCTCCTACATCCAGGCCAAGGACATGAAGAAGGCGCGCGAAGTCGCGGCGCGCATGCGCACCGGCAATGTCTACATCAACTATCCCCAGTGGGACGCCGGCCTGCCGTTCGGCGGCTACAAGCAGTCGGGCAATGGCCGCGAATATGCCGAATACGGACTTGAGGATTTCCTCGAGATCAAGGGCATCGCGGGATATGAGGCGGCTGAGTAGGCACCGTACAGTGTGATGCAATAAAGGGCGCGGCCTGCGGTGTGGCCGCGCCTTTTCATTTTGCAGCCAAGCCTTGCCATCTCCGCATTCTTGCCAATTGGCAAATACATGCTATATATCTGCCAATCAGCAAGGTGAACGCAATGCAGCTTCAATCCATCGTCACCACGCCGGCCACGTTCGGAGCCGCTATCTCGGATGAAGAAGCGGGCGCGCTGGCGCGCACCACGGTCAATCTGTTCAAGGCCTGGAACCTCACCGACCTGGAGGCCTGCATCCTGCTTGGCGGTATGTCGGCGCGCACCTGGGCACGCTGGAAGACTGGGGCGAAGGAAGGTGGCATCGGCAGGATCGACCGCGACCTGCGCACCCGCATGGCGCATCTGATGGGCATACACAAGGGCCTGCGCTACCTCTTCACGGAACCGGCGCGCGGCTATGCCTGGATCCGCAAGCCCAATGCCACCTTTGGCGGCCAGTCGGCGCTCGACCTGATGCTGCGCGGCGAAATCTCCGATCTCTCGGCGATGCGCGAATGGCTCGATGCGGAGCGTGGTGCATGGTGAGTGGGCTTGCGGTCCGTCGCCGCGTCGACTGGCACCAGACCTTCCGCATCATCCGTTCCATCCACCCACCGATCGACCTGTTCGAAGACATTGCCGACCCGCGCGACTGGGAGGCGCTGGCCGCCGTCGAGGCGAAGACAAACCCACGCATAAGGTTCGAGATTGGCGATCTCGGCAAGGTTTCGGCCGCAAGGCGGGTTTCCGGCCCCGGCGCCAGTTTCGTGATGGCGCCCTTCGTGCATTGCTCGACGCTCAGACCAGGCCGCTTCTCGGATGGCAGCTACGGGATCTATTATGCCGGCGACAGCGAGGACGTCGCGCTTGCCGAGACCATCCACCACCATCAGAAATTCATGCGCGCCACAGACGAAGGGCCGGGCTGGACGGCGGATTTCCGCGTGCTGATCGGCAACGTCGACCGCGATCTCGATGACGTCAACGCCGTGCCCGGCGTGCTCGACCCGGACGACTATTCCGCCTCGCAGGCGGAAGGGCGGGCGCTGCGGGCAGCAGGCAGCGACGGGCTGGTGTGGAACAGCGTGCGCATGCCGGGCGGCGGCTGCATCGGCATCTTCTGGCCCGACGTCATTGCCGTTCCAGTGCAGGGCCGCCACTACAGCTACCACTGGGATGGTGCCCGGGTGGACTTCGTGCGCCAGCACGATACGGGAAAGGTGCTGGCCGTCACGTGATGGTGGGCGGACCCTTTACGGATCGTGGGGGAGTCGGTATTCACGAATCCATAAATCCAAGGATTCGGATATATGAATAGGAAGGGTACTTTGAACGCGCTGGCCGCACTTGGCCAGGAGACGCGGCTGGATGTCTTCCGGCTGCTCGTGCGTGCCGGCCCGGAAGGCATTCCAGCCGGCGAGATCGCAACGAGGCTGGACACGGTCCAGAACACCATGTCGGCGCATCTGAAGGTGCTCGCCCATGCCGGGCTGATCCGTCCCGAACGCGACGGAAGGACCGTGCGCTATGTCGCCGACATGACCGGCTTGCGCGACCTGCTGGCCTATCTGATGGAAGATTGCTGCAATGGCGCGCCGGAGCTCTGCCGCCCGGTCATCAATGCCGTGACCTGTGACTGCTGAGGGGCTTGTGACTGTCCGCCGCGCGCCGTTCGAACAAGGAAGCCATCATGACCGATCATGCTCTGAACACAGCTGAGGCGGTGCGGCCCGGCATCGGCTTCGTCGAGAAATATCTGACGGTGTGGGTGGCACTGTGCATCGTCGCGGGCATCGCGCTTGGCCATCTGCTGCCGGGCGTGTTCGGCGCCATCGCGTCGGCCGAGATCGCCAGGGTCAACATTCCTGTCGCCGTGCTGATCTGGCTGATGATCGTGCCGATGCTCTTGCGCGTCGATTTCGCCTCGCTGGCCAAGGTCGGCACCTATTGGCGCGGCATCGGCGTGACGCTGTTCATCAACTGGGCGGTGAAGCCGTTCTCGATGGCGCTGCTGGGCTGGCTGTTCATCGGCTGGTTGTTCCGGCCGTGGCTGCCCGCCGTGCGGATCGATTCCTACATTGCCGGGCTGATCATCCTTGCCGCGGCGCCCTGCACGGCGATGGTTTTCGTCTGGTCGAACCTGACGCGCGGCGAGCCGAATTTCACGCTGTCGCAGGTGGCGCTCAACGACGCTATCATGATCGTTGCTTTCGCGCCAATCGTCGGCCTGCTGCTCGGCCTGTCGGCGATCACCGTGCCATGGGGCACGCTGATGCTGTCGGTCGCACTCTACATCGTCGCGCCGGTGATCGTCGCGCAGTTGGTTCGTGGCCGGCTGCTGGCAGCGAGGGGACAGGCCGGGCTTGAGGCCCTGCTTGCCACGCTGCAGCCTCTGTCGCTGGTTGCCTTGCTGGCGACGTTGGTGCTGCTGTTCGGCTTCCAGGGCGAGCAGATCATTGCGCAGCCGTTGGTGATCGTGCTGCTGGCAGTGCCGATCCTGATCCAGGTCTACTTCAACTCCGGTCTTGCCTATCTGCTCAACCGCCTCAGCGGCGAACGGCACTGCGTGGCTGGACCATCGGCGCTGATCGGCGCGTCGAACTTCTTCGAGCTGGCGGTGGCCGCCGCGATCGCGCTGTTCGGGCTGAATTCTGGCGCGGCCCTTGCCACTGTGGTCGGGGTGCTCATCGAGGTTCCGGTCATGCTGTCGGTGGTGTGGATCGTGAACCGCAGCAAGGGCTGGTACGAGATGGGCGGCGCCGTCCGGAATACCATGTCGGCTGAGAGGACCCCGAAATGACCATCACCATCTACCACAATCCCAGTTGCGGCACGTCGCGCAACACGTTGGCCATGATCCGCCAGTCGGGTGAGGAGCCGGAGGTGATCGAATATCTGAAGACGCCGCCATCGCGCGAAAGGTTGGTCGACCTGATCGCGGCGATGGGCATCACACCGCGCGACCTGCTGCGCGAGAAGGGCACACCCTATGCCGAACTCGGCCTTGCCGACCCGAAATGGTCCGACCAGCAGATCCTCGATTTCATGCTGGCACATCCGATCCTGATCAACCGGCCGATCGTGGTCAGTCCGCTCGGCGTCGTGCTGGCGCGGCCGTCGGAAAAGGTGCTGGACATTCTGCCCAATCCGGACATCGGCACGTTCACCAAGGAGGATGGCGAGGTGGTCATTTAC
>NZ_RZQE01000195.1:0-10498 GCF_004022955.1 Mesorhizobium sp. M7A.F.Ca.US.002.01.1.1
TTGGCAAACAGCACCGTCCCGGTCTCGGCATCGATCATGAAGGCCTGCGCGGCCTTGGTTTCGAACAGCTGTGCACCGGCCGGAGCCTGGAAAAACAGCAGCAAGCCTAAAACCAGAAGCCCGGCGAGAGGCGGGAGCAAGCGAAATTGCATGATGTTCGACCCGTTGGCCGGCACCGCCGGCAAGCCCGCGAAAAGTATCAGGCTTTTTGCGCGGCGGATCAACCGCGCAGCGGAAATCCCACCAGGCTTGCGCTCAGTTGCGCACAGCCAGTGCATCGGGCGCGCCATGCGACCAGGCAGCCTGCAGCAAATCATCGAGATTGCGGTGGCCATCGGGATAGAGATTGACCGAATACCAATCCTCGCCATCGAGTTCCGAACGCTGGATCTCGATCTTGCCGTATGCGGCAAGCTGAGCGGCAACACGCTTGGCCTCCGCTGCATCCTCGAACGAACCAGCCGCGACGTAGTCAGTGGACGGACCGGCCGTTGGCGGCTGCCGTTTCCATGATTGGAGCACATCGGCCGGCGACATGCCGTCGCCACCCATCGCGGCGAAGGCATTTGAGACGCCGCGTTCGACCCGCTCGTCGGCATAGGACAGCGAGGCCACGGCAAACGGCGATTGCGGCGGCAGATTGATCTGCGGACGCTCCGGCACGATCGGGCCGAAATCCGGAAGCGCCAGATCGCCATACGCCGACGACTGCGTCGACATGATCGGCTGGACAGAACCGGAATCGGTCAACTGGCCCGGAAACGGCACGGCAGCAGTGCCGGCAGGCAGGCTTGGCGACGGGCCGTTCATGGCGACCATGACGCCGGTCGGCAGTCCATCCGACGGGTCTGGCGCCCTGTTGCCGGGATGATAGGAGGCCATCAGATACTGGTCGTCATCGCCGTCGAGCGGCGCGCGGCCGACATATTCGACCTTTACCTGAGCGGTGCCGGTGTTGGCATAGTCAAGCATCTGGGCAGCGCGCTCCGATACGTCGATGATGCGGCCTTCGTGATATGGGCCGCGATCGTTGACGCGAACGATGACCGAACTGCCGGTCTTGAGATTGGTGACGCGGGCATAGCTTGGCAGCGGCATGGTCGGGTGCGCCGCCGTCAGATGGGTCATGTCATAGACTTCGCCATTGGCGGTAAGCCGGCCATGGAAGGCGTCGCCATACCAGGAGGCGAGGCCGACCTTGGCGTAACGCTTGTCTTCCTTCGGGTAATACCACTTGCCGCGGACCTGATAGGGTTTGCCAAGCTGATCCCTGCCGCCGCCACGTTGGATGCGCCCGTTCCGGGAGATCACACGCGGGCTTGCCTTCACGCCATATTCGGATTCGGCGAAATATTCCTTGGAGCGGGTCTTCTTGTTGACCATCGCTTTCGGCTCAGGCTGCGACGCGCAGGCAGCCAGCAAGGCGGCCGACATGGCGAACAACGCGACGGTAGCAGCGCGACGAAGACGCGGTGGCGTCACAGCCTGCATTTTCCTGATGTCCCCTTCAGTCTCAACTCAAGGCGTCGCGTTCAACCACCAGAGGAGCCAAAACACTCACCCGACAATACCAACGACGCTTAAACCCCGATCCTTTGTGCGCAGGAATTGCTTATCACGGTATTAACCGATTGTGGCCGCAACCGGGCAAGATTGTGGCGTCTCCACCGTAAGAGCTCTCTGAAAAGTAACGGTTTTCGTGCTTCCACGCGAGAGATGTGATGCCCTCTGCCACAGAAAGCCTGGCTTCGCTCCTGCCCGCCGTGCCTGCCGGTTGACCGGGCTTTGTCGGGCAGCGGACCGACCGCCGGAACAAAGAAATGCGCCGCTAGTTTCATCCGCAGGGCACTCGAACAGAAGGACGAGCATGATGAAAATGACTTCATTGATGGTCGCGATCGCGATGTCGCTTTCTGCCGGGTCTGCGATCGCCGCATGTCCGGACAAGTCAGCTTCGAACACCGGGACCGATGCCGGACAGACCGCCGGTATTTCGAAAGATGGAACCCACGCGCCTTTAGAGACTCCGAAGGCCATGGGCAACGCGAACAAGCCAGCCGCCAAGGATGGCACCACGATGCCATTGGCGGGCGCTGAAGGCGGGGGCGACAAAAACCTTGCAACCTCGCAGCAGGATATCGAGGCGCAGCAGCACGGTGATAAGGCCGCGGCGGCAAAGGCGGACGAAAATTGCAAAGACTGAGGACCGTACAGGCCGGAGCCGATTTGCAGCTTCGGCCTTCCTCACCAGTAGCTGTTCCCTTGGCGAAAGTTAAATCTGCGGGATACCGCAGCTGTCCCAAGAGGCTGACCCGTAGGATTACCTCCGCCCAATTCCGAGGATGGCTTGGTCGGTAGGTCGCGCCCTCGGTTGGGCCTGCACGAAAGCCCTCCAGCGTCAGGCTTCTTGTGTTCGCGCGCAAACCTGTACATCGCCAGTCGGCGGGCTCCTTCTTCATCATGCACCAATGGGATAGCGAGTTCCGGTGCTCGATTCCGAAAAACTCAGCGCCTGCCAGGACGGCAGGAACCGACACAGTGGTGGTTGACGCAGCCCTCAATGCCGCTTTACAGGAATGAGGCGTGAACCAGCCGGGAGCGCCTTCGGTGCCAATCCGGCGCCACAGGCCAAACGAGTTGGCCCCGCGCTGCCCAAATGGTTGAAAAACCACGATGGAGGAATGGCCGAGCGGTTTAAGGCACCGGTCTTGAAAACCGGCGTGGGTGCAAGCTCACCGTGGGTTCGAATCCCACTTCCTCCGCCATTCGATCGAGAAGGGCAGCATACAGAGCATACAGAGCATACAGAACTGAGTACGCCGATTTCCGCCTCCGTGGACGTAAGGGCGAAGCGTCAAACATCATGTCTGCTTTCTCCTGACCTTGGGCGTCAGCACTGGTAACCCCCCTGCTCATTCGACGTTCTATCCCTTGCATCGACCGCAATCAGAGGTATGCTAACACTTCATTCTGGTTGTATATTTCGCAAGGCTTATGGGATATTCGATCTCTCACGAGCGCCTGTCGGTAGTGATCGGTCGCATATATGAGGCCGCCTACGATCAATCGATTTGGCTTGACGTGGTCCTTCAGTTGCAAGCCATGTTTCATGGCTCCAGAGCCTGTTTCTCGGGCATCGACTGGGCCAATGTCGAGGATAGCTTTTGCGTCTCACCGAGCCGCGACCCCTATTGGGACAGGATTTTCCTTGACCATTTCGCGACCAACGAACTCTTTGCGCCGCGTGTGGCCGCGCCGCTTGGCCGGGTTTTTAGCGACACCCAGTTGATTGGGCGGCACCGTATTGAACGCACCTCCGTCTGGAACGAATGGATGATGCCGCAGGACATGTATGACGGCATGTTCTGCAATCTGCGCGCGTCGGAAAAGAACTACTGGTTTTTCGACGTGCAGCGAGGCCGAGGGCAGCCGGCGTTCGACGCCGATGATCGTGCGATGCTCGCCCTGATCACACCTCATCTGGAGCGCGCTGCGGGTTTGGGCCGACATTTCGAGGCGCGGCCTGTGCTCCAATCGCTGCTCGGCCACCTGCCCTTCGCCGGCTTTGTCGTCGATCCGCGCCTGCGCATCCTTGACATGAATGACGCCGCGCAAAGACTTCTGGTACAGCCGATCACTCTGCTGACGGCGAACGGTGGCCATCTGGCCACCTCCGATTCCACGCAAACCCAAATGCTGCAACGTGCGGTCGCACGAGTCTGCCGGGTGGACGAGAGCGAGTTTCCCAATTCGGCTGCCGATTTGATCTTGCGGTCGGAGCGCGGCGACCAACTGGTATTGTCGATTGGATTGTTGCCCGACGGCGAGATGTTCGGCCTGTCGGCTGGACCTTGCGCGGTGGTGCTGGCGCGCGAATCACGTTTGGCCCTGTCGACGAGCTTAGCCGATCAACTGCGAAAAACCTTTGGGCTGACAGGGAAAGAAGCTTCCGTCGCGCTCGCGCTCGCAAGCGGATTGTCCTTGAAGGAAATAGCGATCAGGGAAAACATGGCCTACGGCACCGCACGCGTTCATCTGGACAAGATTTTTCGCAAGACAGATACGCAGAGGCAGAGTCAGCTCATTGCGCTGCTGAATGCATTTCGTCTTCTGCCCTAACAAGCTGCAATAGCACATTAAGGTTCTTCGAGTGCAGGGCGTTGCGACTGTGGCGAGCCAGCGACAGTGCGCCACTCTTTGGCCGGTCTATGGCATTTGATATATATATCGCCCACCCATCATCCGTTATTGCGAATCTGAAGCACTGATTTGCTCGAAGCATTGCTTTGCTTGGGCTGTTCTGATGACGGCAGATTGCATTTATTGGACGATGGGGCGGGCCTATCATGAGACTCTACGGTTTTTCGGCAGACAAAGCCTACCCACTCGTTTCCTTGCGCGCGCAACTCCTCTCGCAGGCCAGTCGCTCGGCACTGCGTTTCGCAATCGGCATGGCCGGTTTCGCCGGCTCGGCTGTTTTCTTTTCCCCGCAGGCGCAGGCGGCATGTACGGTCACTCTGGGAACTGATGTGCAGTGCGGCACCACCTCCACGGTCAATGCCGTCAATCCGGCTGCTCCTCCCAACGACCGGGGCTATTCATTTTCTTCACCGTTTACGGCCCACCTCGCGATCGATGCCGGGGCGACGGTCAGCGGATTTGGCCTCGCGATCGAGAATACCGGCAATGGCGCCGTCATGGTCGTCAACAACGGCACGATCAGTGTCGATGCGGGCAACACGCCAACAGCCGGCGGGACCGCGGCACTCAATATCGATGCCGCCTCCAACCTGATCACGTACACAGGCAGCGGCGCGATCACCAATAACGGCAGTGGCGATGCCTTCGCAATAAAGCAGAATGGCCTGGGCTCGATCGATGTCGATGCCACCGGCGATATCACGGCGGCTGCCGGCTCAGGCATTGTGGTGCGTAACACGGCGGCGAGTGGCTCCATCGATGTCACCACGGGCGCGGTGACGGCGCTGGCTGCTGGCATGTTCGGTATCGACGTCCAGTCGTCTTCGACGGCAGGCAATCTCACGATCGTGGCGAACGGCGATGTGAAGGCGGGCAATACCGGTATCTTGGGTCGAGTTTCCTCCACAGGAACTGGCAACATCGATATCACGGCGAACGGCGCCATCGACGCAGGCAACGGCATTATCGCGCAGAACTTGGGCAACGGCTCGACGACGGTGAAGGCGATGGGACCGGTCACCGCGACAATGGCGTCGGGCCTTGGCGTCTTCGCTCAGGGCCGGGGCGATGTCTCGATAACAACGGCTGCGGTGACCTCGACGGGCGGTCAGGCGGTCTATGCAATAGGGACCGGCACAGGCACAGGCACAATCGATGTGACGACCAACGGCAATGTCTCGGGCACTGCAGGCATCCTCGCAGGTAACTCCGGCACGGGCATGATCAGCGTGATCGCCAATGGTGCGGTGACCGGCACATCCTTTGACGGCATCGTCGCGAACGGTGGTGGCGCGGTGGACGTGCAGGTCGCCGGCACGGTGATGGGCGCGCGTTCCGGCCTGACCTTGATCGGTGGCGCCAGCGGCACAGGCAATCTCTCGGTGACGGGCGCGGGCGGCTTCGTCGGCGGCAGCGACGATGCGGTGAATATTCAGAACTATGGCCCGGGCACGGTCACGGTCGATATATCCGGCGCCAGCAGCTCGACGAGTGGCGGCGGCATCGTGGTGCGCGACACTGCGACGGGCGGCAACATCGGCGTCACGACGGGCGCGGTGACGGCGCTGGCTGCCGGCAGGATCGGCATCGACGTTGAGACGCTGTCGGCGACGGCCAATGTGACGATCGTGGCGAACGGCGACGTGAAGGCGGGCGGCGCCGGTATCTTCGCTGGCCTTTCCTCGGGAAACGGCAACGTCGATGTCACGGCGAACGGCGCGATCGACGCGAGCAGCGGGATTGTCGCAGGGACTGTCGGTACAGGTTCGGTGACCGTGAAGGCGGTTGGTCCGATCACCGCGACGACTGGTCGAGGTATCGACGCTGAAAGCTCGGCCGGCAATGTCGCGGTGATAACGGGTGCTGTGAACGCAACTGCGGCTACGGCGATCTTCGTGCTCCAGGATAATGTGGTCGGCGCTGGCACGATCAATGTGACGACGAATGGCAATGTCTCGGGTACGACAGGTATCCAGGCAACCAATCTTGGCACGGGCGCGATCACGGTGATCGCCAATGGCGCGGTGACCGGAACGTCGGCCGAGGGCATCGTCGCGACGGGCAACGGCGTAGTGGATGTGCAAGTCGCCGGCACGGTGACGGGCGCGACGCGTGGCCTGACTTTGACTGGTGGGACGGGCGCCATCAACGTCGCCTCGTCGGGCGCGATCCGTAGTCTTTCCGGACTGTCCAGCGATGCGGCGATCGAGACCAATGCCGCGACGATGGCGCTCACAAACGCCGGTTCGATCGTCGGTACAGCGCAGTTTGCCGGCGGCGCGACACTGTTCGCCAACGACGGGAACTGGAACGGCGCCGGTGGAACCAGTGATTTCGGCGGTGGCGCCAGCAGGCTGGTCAACGACGGGACCGCCGTCGGTGGAAACTCCGCCGGCGTCGCGGAGACGACGCAATGGACCAATCTGTTTCAGTTCACCAATCAAGGCACCTTGACAATGGCCGACGCTGGCGCCGGCGATGTGATCCGGCAAACCGGCGGCAATACCGCTTTCGCGACTGGCAGCATCATGGCGATCGATATCAACACGGCCGGCCAGGCCGACAGGTTCAGCACCTCCGGCACCGCGACGATCACTGGCGCGACGCTGACCGTGAACGCCGCGGGCGGCATTGCGGTGCCGGGCACCCGCTATACGGTGTTGACCGCCGATGCCGGGCTGACCGGGCAGTTCGCTGCCTTGACTGGAGTTGTCAACACCGCCTTCCTCAGGCTTGCCGATACCTATGACACCAACAACGCCTATCTCGACATCCTGAAATACCGCAACTTCACCGACGCAGCCTTGACCCGCAATCAGATCGCAACCGCTGGGGGGCTCGAGAGCCTGCCGACATCCGGATCCCTGTACAACGTCATCCTCAACCTCGCGACCGACGTGCAGGCACGTGATGCCTTCGACCAGCTCTCGGGCGAGGTGTATCCCTCGGCGCAGACTTCCCTCATCGAAGATAGCCGTCTTCTGCGCGACGCGGCGACGAACCGCATCCGGGCCGCTTTCGGTATCGTCGGTGCATCGGCCGCTCCGGTCATGGCCTACGCCGATCAGACCTATGGCGGTGCTGCGGGCGCCTATGTCTCGCTCGATCCCAATACGACCGCTGCAGTGGCGTTGGACACCGATCGCTTCGCCCTCTGGAGTCAGGGCTTTGGTTCATGGGGCCATACTGGCAGCGACGGCAATGCTGCCCGCGTTGACCGCTCGACTGGCGGTTTCCTGGCTGGCGGTGACGCCGCCATTTTCGACACCTGGCGATTGGGTATCATGGCGGGATACAGCCGCACCAACCTCGATGTGAAAGACCGCGCCTCGTCGGGCTCGAGCGACAACTATCATCTCGGCCTCTATGGCGGCACCACTTGGGATGTTGGGGGCGGCACGCTCGGCTTGCGCACCGGTACATCCTATACTTGGCACGACATCGCGACGAGCCGCTCCGTCACTTTCCCCGGTTTCAATGACAGCCTCAAGGCAGATTATCGCGCCGGAACGGCGCAGGTGTTCGGCGAACTGGGCTATGGTATCCATGCTGGAAATTTAGGCTTTGAGCCCTTCGCCAATCTCGCCTATGTGAACCTCCGGACTGACGGCTTCACCGAGACAGGCGGCGCGGCGACGCTGACAAGCGCTTCGGCAATCACCGATGCGACCTTCACCACGCTCGGCCTACATGCCTCAGGCGAGTTCACCGTCGGCGAGATGGCGGCGACGGTTCGCGGCACGCTCGGCTGGCGGCATGCCTTTGGCGAGACCGTACCGCTGTCGCGCTTCGCATTCGCCGGCGGCGCACCATTCACCGTCGCGGGCGTGCCGATCGCCAAGGACGGGCTGATACTCGATGTCGGGTTCGACATCGCCATCGCACACAATGCCACGCTCGGCCTCACCTATGGGGGACAATTCGGCAGTCGCGCCGCAGACCAGAGCGTGAAAGCCAATCTCGCGGTCAGGTTCTAGTTGGGGATGGGCCACGCGCCGCAGGACGAGCCCGCATTCGCGTCTCCTCGTCCGCCCGCGTTCCATTCACAATCCGCGTTTGCCGCCGCCACTCGCGCAAAAGGCAGAGCCTTTAGCCTTTGGAAAGGGAGATGTGGTTCCTCTCAGAGGCGCGGACTGCGCGCTGAGGCGAATCGATGGATATCTTTGGCATCAAGGCACTTCTGATCTGCGCCCTGATCTTCATTCCGTTCGAACATCTGTTCGCCGAGCGGCCGCAGAAGATCTTTCGCAAGGGCTTCGCTGTCGATCTGATTTATCTGCTGTTCAACGGCTTCATCATAAAGCTGGCCATCGTCATGATGGCGGCAGGCGCGCTCGGTGCCGCTGCACTCCTGGTCCCGCAAGCGATAACGCATGCCGTCAGCGGCCAGCCCGTCTGGCTGCAGGTTGCCGAAATCATCGTGATCACCGATGTCGGCGTCTACTGGACACATCGGGCCTTTCACAAAATCCCGGCGCTTTGGAAGTTCCATGCCGTTCACCACGGCATTGAAGAACTCGACTGGCCCGGGGCCTTCCACAATCATCCCGTCGACGCCATCGTCACAAAGGCAATATCGCTGACGCCGATCTTTTTCCTCGGCTTCTCGGAAGCGTCGATCGCCGTCTTTTCGACTCTCTACCTTGGACATACGCTGCTTGTGCATTCAAACGTGCGGATTCCGTTCGGCCCCTTGAAGTGGCTGATCGCCAGCCCGCAGTTCCATCGCTGGCACCATGCCAACCAGCGCGAAGCCTATGACAAGAACTTCGCCGGGCAGTTGCCTTTCCTCGACGTGCTGTTCGGCACCTACAATCCCACCGGCGACAAGGTGCCGGACAAGTACGGCGTCGACGATCCGATCCCTTCCACCTATTTCGGCCAGATCGGCTATCCGCTCCTGCGCCGCAGGAAGCTGCCGAACCGGGCGGTGCCGAACGCCGAAGCCTGACGGCTGGCCCGGCGTTGCGGTATCCACACCGGTCCCCTTTCGAGCCGCAGAACGCCGAACCACCGGAAGGCTTTTCGTCTCGAATCGGCTAAACCTTGCGCCATGAACGAGACCTCACTCTATGCGCCGGTGAAGCGGTTCCTCGAAAGCCTCGACTTTGTCGTCAAAGGCGAGATCGACGGCTGCGATGTTGTTGCGTTGCGCGAGGGGGAGCCGCCGGTTGTCGTCATCTGCGAGTTGAAGCTGCAGTTCAATCTCGAACTGGTGCTGCAAGGTGTCGATCGTGCGGCGGCCTGCGACGAGGTGTGGCTGGCCGCGCGCATGTCGGCTCGCGGCAAGGGACGCGAAAGCGATGCCAGGTTCCGCAATCTCTGCCGCCGGCTTGGCTTCGGCTTGCTTGGCGTGACCGCGACGGACCGGGTCGAGGTGCTTCTCAGCCCGATCGCGCTGGCGCCGCGCAAGAATGCCCGCCGGCGCTCCCGCCTGGTCGACGAGCACCAGCGCCGTCGCGGCGATCCCGTTGCCGGAGGAGGATCGCGCAATCCGATCATGACCGCCTATCGCCAAAGCGCCCTCGCCTGCGCTGCCGCCATGGTGGATGGTCCCAGGCGGCCGCGAGATCTGAAGGCGGTGACGCCGATCGCGCCCAAGATCCTGCAGCACAATGTCTATGGCTGGTTCGCGCGCGTCGACCGTGGCCTGTACGATCTTACCGATGCCGGCCGTGCCTCTTTGGTCCGTTGGCCGCAGGCATCGCACGACGAATCCCGACACGCAATTTTGAACGCAGCAGCCATATGATTGAAGATTCCCGCAGCGTCCGAGGCGGTCCGCTCGGTTGATTTCTCCGACAAAATATGTTGCTTGTCCCGCCCATGAAGAAGCTCTGCATGACCGCCTTGGCGTCAGTGACACTGAGTTTTCCAGCCAGCGCAATGGACAATGCATTGCGCGCCGGACTGATGAAACTCGATCCCCAAACTCGCCTTGAACAGCGTTGCGACGCCGAAGTGCTCGACCGCATCACCCATGACGATCGCAAGTTCAAAGCCGATCGCGTCGTCGCCTACGCCTTTGCCACGCCCGAGATGGGCGCCGATGCAATCAAGAGCCCGGGTGCTGCGTTTCGCAGCAAGGGGCAGTGGTATAGGCTGAAATTCAAGTGCCAGACCGGGCCGGACCATATGGAAGTCTTGCAACTCCGCTACCGGATCGGCGACGAGATTCCGGAAGCCGACTGGGCAAAGTATAATCTCTACGATTGATTTGCGATCGGCCATGGTTTTGCCTGGCTGTCGGCGAGTGCCGCGAACATTGGATCTGGCTTGACGTAACGATGCTTCGGTG
>NZ_RZQE01000196.1:0-10404 GCF_004022955.1 Mesorhizobium sp. M7A.F.Ca.US.002.01.1.1
CGGCGTCACCATCCCGCTGCACGCCTGCGAGCATTTTTACCTCGTCACCGAGCCGATCCCCGGCCTCACCCGCCTGCCGGTGCTGCGTGTGCCCGACGAGTGTGCCTACTACAAGGAGGACGCCGGCAAGATGATGCTGGGCGCTTTCGAGCCGGTGGCAAAGCCCTGGGGCATGGACGGCATCCGTGAAGATTTCTGCTTCGACCAACTGCCGGAGGATATGGAGCATTTCGAGCCGATCCTCGAAATGGGCGTCAACCGCATGCCGATGCTGGCGACCGCCGGCATCCACACCTTCTTCAATGGTCCCGAGAGTTTTACGCCCGACGACCGCTACTATCTCGGCGAGGCGCCGGAACTGTCCGGCTACTGGATGGCGACCGGCTACAATTCGATCGGCATCGTCTCCTCCGGTGGCGCCGGCATGGCGCTGGCGCAGTGGATCAATGATGGCGAAGCCCCCTTCGACCTGTGGGAAGTAGACATCCGCCGTGCCCAGCCGTTCCAGAAGAACCGCCGCTATTTGAAGGAGCGCGTCTCTGAAACGCTTGGCCTGCTCTATGCCGATCATTTCCCCTATCGTCAGATGGCGACGTCGCGCAATGTCAGGCGCTCGCCGCTGCACGAGCATCTGAAGGCGCGCGGCGCTGTCTTCGGCGAAGTCGCCGGCTGGGAGCGCGCCAACTGGTTCGCCCGCGAGGGCCAGGAGCGCGAATACCGCTATTCCTGGAAGCGCCAGAACTGGTTCGACAACCAGCGCGAGGAACACCTTGCGGTCAGGAATGGCGTCGGCCTGTTCGACATGACCTCGTTCGGCAAGATCCGTGTCGAGGGCCGCGACGCCTGTGCTTTCCTGCAAAGACTATGCGCCAACGACATGGATGTCGCGCCGGGCAAGATCGTCTACACCCAGATGCTCAACCAGCGCGGCGGCATCGAGAGTGACCTGACGGTCTCGCGGTTGTCCGAGACGGCGTTCTTCCTCGTCGTCCCAGGCGCCACGCTGCAGCGCGATCTGGCTTGGCTGCGCAAGCACGTCGCCGACGAGTTCGTCGTCGTCACCGACGTAACGGCGGCCGAAAGCGTGCTCTGCCTGATGGGCCCGGACGCGAGAAAGCTGATCCAGAAGGTCAGCCCGAACGATTTCTCCAATGAGAAAAATCCGTTCGGCACGTTCCAGGAGATCGAAATCGGCATGGGCCTGGCTCGCGCCTACCGCGTCACCTATGTCGGCGAACTCGGCTGGGAGCTCTATGTCTCGACCGACCAGGCGGCCCATGTCTTCGAGGTGGTCGAGGAGGCAGGTGTGGATGTCGGCCTGAAACTCTGCGGCCTGCACACGCTGGATTCCTGCCGCATCGAGAAAGCGTTCCGGCATTTCGGCCATGACATCACCGATGAGGACAATGTGCTGGAAGCCGGCCTCGGCTTCGCGGTGAAGACCGCCAAGGGCGACTTCATCGGCCGTGACGCGGTGCTGCGCAAGAAGGAAGCCGGCCTGTCACGCCGGCTCGTACAGTTCCGGCTGAAGGATCCGGAACCCCTGCTCTTCCACAACGAGGCGATCCTGCGCGACGGTAAGATCGTTGGTCCGATAACGTCTGGCAATTACGGCCATCACCTCGGCGGCGCCGTCGGGCTGGGCTATGTGCCTTGCGAGGGCGAGAGCGAGGCGGATGTGCTGGCGTCGTCCTATGAGATCGAAATCGCCGGCGAGCGTTTTGCGGCGGAAGCCTCGCTGAAGCCGATGTACGATCCGAAATCGGAGCGGACGAGGATGTAGTGCCTTCTCGCCTCCCCCTTTGTGGGGGAAGGAAGGGAAAGTCGCCCTCTCAAAACCTTTCCAGCTTCCCTCGCACCTTCGCCAGAAACGCCGCCCTTGTCGCCGGCGTCGAGGCATCCATCAAATAGTGCGCCAGGAAAAACGTCCGGCAGCGCGTCGCGCACAGCGCCCGCATGCCGCGCAGCAGGGTCTTGCGTCCCGGCTGGCCGACGACGACGCTCCACCAGGTCGGCGCGCCGCAGGTGGTGATGACGCCGACCTTGGTTACATGCGTCATCAGCGACTTGATCCGTCCCTTGCCGGCCGGCAGCTTGAAGGCGACGTCCGTCGCCCACACCCGGTCGAGCCAGCCCTTCAGCATCGCCGGCAGTCCGTACCACCAGGTCGGATAGACGAACAGGATCGCTTCGGCCCAGTTGAGCAGTTCGAAATGCGGCTTCAGTGCCGGGTCCTGCGGCGCCTGGTCATTGTAGGAGCGCCGCTCGTCGCAGCCCATCACCGGGTCGAATTTCTCCGCATAGAGGTCGAGCAGCCGCACCTCCCAGCCTCGTCGCATCAGCACGTCGATGGCAGTGTCGCGGATGGCGGCGCAAAAGCTCTCGGGTACCGGATGGCAGTAGACCACCAAGGCGCGCATCAGAACTCATCCATGCGGGCCGCGACCTTGGTCGTGAAAGCCTTGCGCGTGCCGTCGGTAGACAGGTTCATCGCGTAGTGCGCGAGGTAGGTCACCGGCGCGCCCGGTTTGACGGTGGCGCGCAGCATCCGCTTGATCAGCCTGCGCGGCGGATCGCCCATCAGCAGGGCGCGGAACCGGCTGCCGCCGTAGGTGGTCACCGCCGCAACCTTGCGAATGTTGTGCAGCGACGGCTGCGCCTTGCCGTCGACCAATTTGAACGACACGCCGGGCAAGAACACGCGATCGAAAAAGCCTTTCAGGATCGCTGGAAAGCCATAATTCCAGACGGGATAGGAAAGCACCAGCGCATCGGCGCGCAGCAGGCGCTCGACATAAGGCGCGACAGCGTCGGCGGGGCCCCGTGGGTTGTGGTAGTCCAGCCGCTCCTGGCGCGTCAGTCGCGGATCGAAACCCTCGGCATAGAGATCGCAGTCGTCGACCGTATGGCCCGCCGCCGTCAGGCGCTCGACGATCATCCGGTGCAGGCCGGCATTGAAGCTGGTCTCGACCGGATGGGCGTAGAGGACGAGGATGTTCATCATCCTACCTTCTGCAGCCCCTTGAACAAAAAAGTCCGCCCGGAACGGTAGTCGTAGTCCGGGTTTTCCCAGGCGATCATCTTGCCGGGGTTGAGGAGCCCTTGCGGATCGGTCTCGCGCTTGAAGGCGAGTTGCACCGCGTCGGTCTGCTTCATGCCGCCCTCTTCCAGCGTGTAGCGATGCGGGTTGAAGATCGGGCAACCGTTCGCTTCATGCAGGCGCACGATCTCGTCGAGCCGCGCCTCGGTCGTGAACTTGACCAGCGGCAGGCCGAAGCAGGTAATGTTGCCGTCCAGCCGCACGAATTCCAGATGCGAGAAAACCTCGCCCGGAAACATCGCATCCATCTTCTCGACAAGCGCCAGCTGGTTGGGAAAGGGATAGAGCGACTGCAGATAGGTGATCGAAGGGTCGACGCGCAGCGCCCTCAGCGTGGTGTGGTTCCAAGCCAATTCATAGGCCGGCGGCAGGCCTTTTTTCTCATCCGGCGTCGCCGTGGCCGCATTGTAGATCACCTCGCCGCCGGCACGCCGGGTGAAGGCAAGAAAAGCGTCCAGCCCATGCTGCGCCACCATGACGAGGCAAATGCTCTGCCCGTCGCTCAGGAATTTCTGGTGCCGCTTGAAATAGAGCTGCGGCACGGGTGCCGCTATCGGCGTGATCAGCTTGGTCAGGATGCCATCCTGACACGCCAGCGCATTGCCATAGCGGGCCGCATCCATGAAAGCGTCGAAGCCGACAATGACGTCGATCCAGTCATAAGCCGCGGTCAGCGGCATCTCGACTTCCGATATGATGCCGTTGGTGCCGTAGGCATGGGTCACCTTGTGCAGATCCGCGCCGGTGAGCTCGAGCGCTTTCGGCTCGGCCTCCATGGTCACCACGCGCAGCCGAAGCACATTGCCGAAATCGCGCAACCCGCCGAAATTGATCGAGCCGACGCCGCCCGAACCGCCGGCGATGAAGCCGCCAATCGAGGCTGTGTTGTAGGTGGAGGGCGATAGCCGCAGTTCCTGCCCGGAATGCGCCCGCGTTGCCTTGTCGATATCGGCCAGGATCGCCCCCGGCCCGGTCACGACGCGACCCGGAGCGATTGACTTGATCTCGTTCATCTCGGCAAGGTTGAGCACGACGCCGCCGGAGAGCGGCATCGCCTGGCCGTAATTACCGGTGCCGCTGCCGCGCGGCGTCACCGGCACGCCATGACGATGACAGGCGGCAAGCACGCGGATCAGTTCGGCCTCGTTCTTCGGCGTCACGATCAGGTCGCCGGTGACATGGTCGAGCTGCTGCTTCAGCACCGGGCTGTACCAGTAGAAGTCACGGCTCTTCTGCTGGACGATGGCCGGATTGTCGTCGACCTTCAGGCCTTCGAGATCGCGTTTGAGCGCCGAAACATCCATCATTCCACCATCAGTTCGTCGAGTTCGGCATAATCTGGCAATTGGCGGTCGATCGCCTTGCCGCCGCGCACCACGATGCGATCCGATTCGGGCCGCGACAGCAATTCCGTCCAGCTTCGGCCTTTGAACACGATGAAATCGGCATCACCGCCGGCAGCCAGCGTGCCGAAGCCATCAAACCGCATCACCTTGGCCGGCGTCGCGGTGACCGCTTGCGGCCAGTCGGCGACCGGATGATCGAAATGCAGGATGCGCGTCGCCATGCGGTAGACCTCCAGCATGTCGAGATCGCCATAGGCATAGAAGGGATCACGCGTGTTGTCGGAAGCAACCGCCACCGGAATGCCCCTCGCCTTCATCTCGTGCAGCAGCGTCACGCCACGCCAGCGTGGCGTGGTGCCGTCGGCGCGCCGGTCCTGCAGATAGAGATTGCACATCGGCAGCGAGACGACGGCGAGCCCCGCTTTCGCCACCTTGTCCAGCGTGTCGAGCACGTCGAGATCCGGCTGGCGCGCCAGCGAGCAGCAATGGCCGACGAGGATCTTTCCTTCGAAACCGTTCCACAGAGCGGCCTCGGCGATCTTCTTCAGCGATATGGCGGAAATGTCGTTGGTCTCGTCGGCATGGAAATCGAGATCGAGGCCATGCTTGATGGCCTGCGCGAAGACGTGGTCGAGCAGCTCTTCGAGGTCCGGCGCCATATAGGTGACGACACCGAGCACGCCCTTTGCCGCGGCAACCCTCTTTGCCAGCCTGTCGAACCACTTTTTGTCGCGCACGCCTTCGATGCCGAGCAGGCAGGCGCCCTGCAACTCGATGCGGCCGCGCCATTCCTCGCGCATCGCCTCGAACGCCGGCCAGGAGATTTCCTCCTGCGGCGCGACGCTGTCGATGTGGGTGCGCAGCGCCCTTGTGCCATGGGCGTAGGCGCAGCGCAGCGAGAAATCCATCCGCCGCGCCAAATCCTCGGCGCTCCAGCGTGCCACACGATCGGCACCGGCGGCATTCAGCGCACCCATGAACGTGCCGTCGGGATTGGGCTTTCGCGGCCAGATATGGCCCTTGTCGATATGCGTGTGGCAGTCGACGAAGCACGGCAGGATTATACGGCCGCCCAGGTCGACCGCATCAGCGGATCGGCCATGCGCGGTGATGCTGGAAATCTTGCCGTCGGCCACAGCGATGTCGGCAAGCCCGAAGCCGTCAGCATCGAAGGGCGCGGAAAGGCCTGGCGTCAGTGAGCGATGAAGGCGAACATTGGCGAGATGGTAAGAGCCGGAGGTTGGTATCAAGCGTTGCCCCCCTCTGCCCTGCCGGGCATCTCCCCCTCAAGGGGGGAGATTGGCAGCGTCCGTGCCGGCTCATTTTTTTCAATGTTGGAGATTGGCGAAGATCGTGACAGCGGCCAATCTCCCCACTTGAGGGGGAGATGTCCGGCAGGACAGAGGGGGGCGCCTCGCACCAACATATCAATCACGTCACACACCCTAGCGCTCCTGCTTCAGCGCGCTTTCATGCCAGCGCCGCAAGATGAGATGCGATATCAGCGACAGCACGAGGAAGATCAAAATGCCGGTCAGCGAGATCAGGAACAGCGCCGCGAACAGCCGCGGCGCGTTGAGCCGGTAGCCGGCCTCGATGATGCGCGAGGCAAGGCCGGACGACTGGCCGGTGGTACCGGCAACGAACTCGGCCACCACGGCGCCGATCAGCGACAGGCCGCCGGCGATCTTCAACCCGCCGAGGAAATAGGGCATCGCCGCCGGCAGCCTGAGATAGCGCAATTGCTGCCAGCGCGTCGCGCCGTTGAGCTTGAACATATCGCGCAGATTGCGGTCGACGGAGTTGAGGCCAAGCGTGGTGTTGGACAGGATCGGAAAGAAGGCGACGATCCAGGCGCACAGCAGAAGCTTGGTCGTCTGGTCGTTCACATAGATGTTGATCAGCGGAAAGATCGCCACGATCGGCGTCACCTGCAGCACGATGGCGAAGGGGAAGAACGACATCTCGACCCATTTCGACTGCGCGAACAGCACCGCCAGCCCGACCCCGCCTATGACCGCCAGAGCCAAGCTGAGAAAGGTGATGCGCAAGGTGACCAGCAGCGAGGAAAACAGCAGGCCGGCATCGTTGTAGAGCGTCCACAGCACCACGCCGGGACGCGGCAGGATGTATTGCGGGATCTCGTTCCACACGCAGATGCGATCCCACAGCCAGATCGCCAGGATCATGATCGCCAGCGGCAGCACCCAGCGGCCGATCCGTTCGAACCGCGCCTGGCGCACGCGGCGTGCTTCCTCGGGATCGAGTTGGAGCATCCGCTCGTCAATGGCCGTCATAATGCGCGCCTGCTGTTGAGTTGATGGCCTTGACCAGCACGTCGGAGGCCTGACGGCACAGTGCCGCATAGTCTGGCGAGGTGCGAAACGCCTCGTCGCGCGGATAGGAGGCCTCGATGGCGAGTTCGTCGAACACCCTGCCCGGCCGCGCCGCCATGACGACGACGCGGTTGGACAGGAACACGCTTTCGAAGACACTGTGGGTGACGAAGACGACGGTGAACCGTTCGTCCTGCCACAGTTCCAGGAGATCGTTGTTGAGCTTGAAGCGGGTGATCTCGTCGAGTGCCGCGAACGGTTCGTCCATCAGCAGCACGCGCGGTTTGGTCACCATGGCGCGCGCTATGGATACGCGCATCTTCATGCCGCCTGACAGTTCGCGCGGCACCGCGTTTTCGAAGCCGGTCAGGTGAACCCGCGCCAACATCTCCGTTACCGCCGGTGTCGCCTTGGCGCGCGAAATGCCTTTCAGCCGAAGCGGCAGCCAGACATTGTCGAAAACATTGGCCCAGGGCAGCAGCGTCGGCTCCTGGAAGACGAAGCCGATGTTCGAGCGGTCGAGCGAGCCGCCACCGCGCCAATCGAGCACGCCGGAAGTTGGCGTCGACAGGCCGGCGATCAGCCGCAGCGCCGTCGACTTGCCGCAACCCGACGGCCCGAGCAGGCTGACGAAATCGCCTTCCCGGATGGTCAGGTCGACGTCGCTGAGCGCCGTCACGCCGTTGGAGAACACCTTGCCGACGCCCTTCAGCGCCAGGAGCGTCGGGGCCGCACCCGACGCAGCCGGCGCTTGCGCCACTTTTTCCCTTATCATTCCGGGGCGGCCTATTTCTTCAGCTCGAGCCCGACGCCTTTGTTGATGAAGGTCAGCGTGTAGGCCTTCTTGATGTCGATGCCGGCTGGCGTGACCTTGGCCTTGACCATCTTGTCGTAGAAACTCTTGATCCGCGCGTCGGTCATGGCGCCGATGCCGAGCTTTTCGGTGTCGCCGGAATCGGCCAGGCCGAACTTCTTCATCTGCTCGATCGAGAACGCGATCTGCTCGTCGCTCATGTCGGGATTGTCTTTCTTGATCATGTCGTTGGCGGCTTTGTTGTCGCCGTAGAGATATTTGTACCAGCCCTTGGCCGAGCCATCGACGAAGCACTGGACCACCTCCGGCTTCTTGTCGATCGTGTCCTGCATCACCTCGATCGTCGTCGAATAAGTGTCCCAGCCATAGTCGGCGAGCAGGAACTGGTTCGGCACGAAGCCGCCTTCCTTCTGGACCGCGAACGGCTCTGAGGTGACGTAGCCCTGCTGGATCGACTTCTTGTTGGCGAGGAAGGGAGCGGTGTTGTAGGTGTAGGGCGCGCGTTTGGAGGCGTCGAAGCCGAGTTCGATGACCATCCACTGGAAGAAGGTCTGCACGCCCTCGTCGCCCAATATGTACTGGTCGGCGTTCTTCAGGTCCTCCCATTTGTCGAGCCCCTCGCCGGGGTGGGACATGATGACCTGCGGGTCCTTCTGGAAATCCGCCGCCACCACGCGCATCGGTATGCCTTGCTGGACCGCATCGAAGGCCGACAGCAGATTGCCGCCCATGTAGAAATCGATCTTGCCGGCCAGCAGCATCGGCCGGCCGCTGACTTGCGGACCGCCCTGCATGATGGTGACGTCGAGGCCGCAGGCGGCGTAGGTGCCGTCCGCCACGGACTGGTAATATCCGCCATGTTCCGGCTCGGCCAACCAGTTGGTGCCGAAGGTGACTTTCTCATTCGCAGCCGCACCCAGCGTGCTGGCTGCAAGCAGGGCCACAACCGCCACCGAGATCTTCTGTTTTCCGTACATCGACACCACCCTCTGTTTGCTCCGGCGCGCCACGCGCCAGGCTCGACACCAAAGATTCAAGAAGCAAGACACATGCCACCGGCGTCTGGCGCCGGGACCGCCCGCTTGAAAGACGTTGCCATGCCAAGCGCGAACGGGTCATGCTGTACGGAAGGCATCGTGCCTATTTTTTGAACGGCTGTCCACAATCGCCCGGGCAACATGCACCGCCATCTTGAAGGTGTAATGAGTCCGGCTTTAGGTGGCGGCATCCAGGAGATTGCCATGTTCAAATTCCTCACCCCGAAGTCCATCAAGCCGCCCTTTGCCCGCTACAGTCACGGCGTCGAGGTGCCGGCCGGCAAGCGGCTTGTGCTGTGCTCGGGCCAGGTCGCCATCACCGCCGACGACCTGATTCCCGAAGACGCCGGAGCGCAGGCCGAACTCTGCTTTCAAAACATCGCGGCGATTCTCGGCGAAGCCGGCCTGGGTCTCAGGGATATCGTGCGCATCAACGCCTATGTCACCGACCGCGCGCATCTGCGGCCCTATATGGACGTCCGCGACCGGCTGTTTTCGAGCCCCGCGCCAGCGTCGACATTGATGATTGTTTCCGGCTTTGCCCGGCCCGAATTCAAGGTCGAAATCGAGGCCATCGCGGCGGGGTGATCGACAGGCCGCCCGTCCCGCGCTAGGTCTGCCTGACCATTGAAGAGGCATGACATGACCGTACCCAAAAGACGCGTGTGGTGGGGCGACTACCGGACCACCGAATACGCCTCGATCGATCCCGAGGCGACCATCGCCGTGCTGCCAGTGGCGGCGACCGAGCAGCATGGGCCGCATCTGCCTGTTTCGACCGACACGTCGATCATGAACGGCATGCTCGACACGGTCATTTCGCGCCTGCCCGACGATCTCGACATCCGCATCCTGCCGGTGCAGGCCGTGGGCAAGTCCAACGAACACCTGCATGCGCCGGGTACCCTCACTCTGCCGGCAACCACGCTGATCGAAGCCTGGACCGAGCTTGGCCTGTCGATCGCGCGCGCCGGTGTGCGCAAGCTGATCGTGGTCAATTCGCATGGCGGCAACGAGGAGATCATGGGCATCGTCACGCGCGAATTGCGCGTGCGCGAAAAGATGCTGGCGGTGAAGACCAGCTGGCAGCGTTTTGGCCGTCCGGCCGGCATGTATACCGAACTGGAGGACCGTCACGGCATCCATGGCGGCGATGTCGAGACCTCGCTGATGCTGCATTTCCGGCCGGACCTCGTGGACATGGGCAAATCAGACAATTTCGTTTCCAATGTCGCCAAGGCCGAAAAGGAATTTTCGCTGCTGCGCCACACCGGCACCCACGCCTTCGCCTGGATCGCCAGCGATCTCAACCCGAACGGCGTCGTCGGCGACGCCAGCATCGCGACGGCGGAGAAGGGCCGGCTGACGGCAGAATATCAGGCCGACGGCTTCATCAGCCTGCTGCAAGATGTGCGCAAGGCGAAGCTTGCGGAGTGGTTGACGTAGCCTCCAAACCAGTGGCAAGCGCTGTCATCGCTATTCCAGATCCTCTTGAACAAACGAGGCGATGGAGGAGGCGGATCAGACGAACAACGATATGGGGGCAAAGCTAGCTGTCGATCCTCAGCGCAAAGGGCGTGCCTTCAAAGGCGTCCGCGCCGCGCCCGATCGATTCGATCGCCTCGACCATGCGGCCGTTGCGCTCAAGCAACGCATCGGCCACGGCGATCAGTCGCGGATTGGGCGTTGCCGAAGGCGACAGCGCCCGCAGCGTCCGCGCCAATTCGGCCTCGTCACGCTTCGGCGCCAGTGCTGCCGCGATGATATAGGC
>NZ_RZQE01000197.1:0-10321 GCF_004022955.1 Mesorhizobium sp. M7A.F.Ca.US.002.01.1.1
GAGTAAAGCGTCTTCTTCGACTTGCGGCCGGTGACCATGACGTTGCCCTTGTAGAGCTTGAGCCGCACCGTGCCCTCGACGTCTTCCTGGCTCTTGTCGATCATCGCCTGCAGCATCAGCCGTTCGGGCGCAAACCAGAAGCCGTTATAGATCAGCTCGGCGTAACGCGGCATGAACTCGTCCTTGAGGTGGGCCGCACCTCGGTCGAGCGTGATCGATTCGATGGCCCGGTGGGCGGCGATCAGGATGGTGCCGCCTGGCGTTTCGTAGACGCCGCGCGACTTCATGCCGACGAAGCGGTTCTCGACCAGGTCGAGCCGGCCGATGCCATTGTCGCGGCCAAGATCGTTGAGTGTCGCCAGCATGGTTGCCGGCGACAATTTCTTGCCGTTCAGCGCGATCGGATCGCCCTTCAGGAACTCGATCTCGATCTCGGTGACCTTGTCCGGCGCGTCCATCGGCGAAACGGTGCGCTGATGAACGAATTCCGGCGGCTCCACCCACGGGTCTTCCAGCACCTTGCCCTCGGAGGACGAATGCAAGAGGTTGGCGTCGACCGAGAACGGTGCATCGCCCTTCTTGTCCTTCGGCACCGGGATCTGGTGCTGCTCGGCGAAATTCATCAGGTCGGTACGCGACTTGAACGTCCAGTCGCGCCACGGCGCGATGACCTTGATGTCGGGGTTCAGTGCGTAAGCCGAGAGCTCGAAGCGAACCTGATCGTTGCCCTTGCCGGTGGCGCCATGCGCGATCGCATCGGCGCCGGTTTCCCGCGCTATATCGACCAGATGCTTGGAGATCAGCGGCCGGGCGATCGAGGTGCCGAGCAGATAGGTGCCTTCATAGACGGTGTTGGCGCGGAACATCGGGAAGACGAAGTCGGCGACGAATTCCTCGCGCACATCGACGATACGGATGTCCTTGATGCCCATCATCTCGGCCTTGCGGCGCGCCGGTTCCAGCTCTTCACCCTGACCGAGATCGGCGGTGAAGGTGATGACCTCGGCGCCGAACTCGGTCTGCAGCCATTTCAGGATGATGGATGTGTCGAGACCGCCGGAATAGGAGAGCACGACTTTCTTGATGTCTTTGGTTTTGGACATTTGGCGGTTCCGCGACAGGAGTTCTTGGCGCGCGAGTATCACGGGGTTTCCGGCTTGCGCAAGAGATGAACGGCCTTGCGCAAGAGATGAACGGCCTTGCGCAAGAGATGAACGGCGCACGGCAGGGGTGACGAACGCGGGTGACGAGCTTTCGCTGTTGTGGCTTGGCTGATCGCGTGGGTTCCGATTTATCTCTTTTCAGTCCTCTGAGAACTTCGCCGTCAACCCGGCTCGGAGCGCTGGCGTTACAGCGCCGCGCGCTTTCAGACGTGCGAAGATGCGGCAGCACTTGATTTTAGTGGTCGAAGACAAGCTTTCGTTGCAAAAATGCTGCACCTCGGCTGCAATCGGGCAAGTCGAGCGGTCGCGTCCATTTCTTTTTACTTCTGGTGCCTTCCGCGTGTTAGCTGCGTCAGTATATTCGGAATATTCGGGGGTCACATGCAGCGTTTTCCTATTGTCGTCGCGTCATTGGTCGTGGCGACGTCTGCCTACGCGGCCGACATCTTGCAGCCGATCGCAGAAGAAACGATGGTCACGCCGCATATCTCCGGCTACGGCGAACTTTACCTTGGCGGACTAAGGTTTCCCGACGGCAACGACGACACGGTCCGGGGCGGCGGTGGTGCAGGTCGCGTCAACATTCCGTTTGCCGGGCGCTGGAACCTGCAAGGCGACCTCACTTACGATCGCATCTGGCAGGACGACTTTCACCTGGATGGCACCGGCGCCGCGATCCATGGCTATTATCGCGATCCCGACAGTTTTGCGGCTGGCGTTTTCGCTGCCTACAAATCCTATGGCTCCAATTTCCTTCGCGACGTAAGTGTGTACGACTATCAGGTGGGGCCGGAAGCCCAGGTCTATCTCGGCAATTTGACCCTTTACGGCCAAGCCTATTATGGCCAGTTCACCTTCGATTCCGAACATTTCGATATCGAACGTTTCGACCAATGGGGTGTCCGCGGCGTCGCGCGTTATTTCGTCCAGAAGAACTTTCGCCTGGATGCCGAACTCGATTTCCACAGAACGCTCGTGGGCTCCAACGAGGACATGTTTGACGCCGCCGTTCAGGCCACATACCGCTTCGACGATACACCGTGGTCGCTGTTTGGGCGCTATCAGTTCGAGCGGACCACGGTCTCCGAAACGGGTTATTCAAGCCACGAAGTCCTGATCGGCGTGCGCGCCAGCTTCGGCAGCAACTCGCTGCTTGACGAGGATCGCAATGGGGCGACCATGGACACCATGCGACCCAACGCGGTGAGAAGTTTCGGGGGCTAAGCTGGGTCCTACGTCCCGCTTCCGGCATCATCGCCTGTCTTGGTACCAACAGCCCCGGCCTCGCGCCGGGGTTTGCGCGAGATGCGCCGACGATGATCGATGCGCTCAAGGCCGGCGCGCTGTGCGGCACGCTGATCTGCGTGCCAGACTGCCGATCCAGCGTGAGGCAGGCGGCGGGCATGATGTCTGGATAAACGAAAAAATCGGTTGTCCGAGAAGCCGGCCCGCTTTTCGGGGCCATGCTCTGGGAAACAACCTGCTACAATCATAGGATGCATTCGACTGGCGGATTTAATCAAGTTTTCATGCGGCCACGCTAAGCAAGCAGGACAGAGTTGTCCTGGTTCGCATGTCGATGCCGGAGCAGCTTTTGCTCGCACATCGCGGGCTCCTCGGGCTTGGGCGACTCTCGATGCGCGTTATATCATGCATCGCCACGGAGCATAATCTGTGGCTTGTCCTCCTGGCGGCGCTGATGTGCGTCACCGGCTGTTGGGTGACGATCGGCCTCTTCGACCGTTCGAGGAAAACCACCGGCGTGCAGATGAAGGGCTGGCTGTTCCTGACCGCGGTCGCCGCCGGCTCGTCGATCTGGTGCACCCATTTCATCGCCATGCTGGCCTACCAGCCCGGCGCGCCGATCACCTTCGATCCGGTCCTGACCATGGCGTCCCTGGTCATCGCCATCGTCGGCACCGGGCTGGGCTTCACCCTCGCATCCGGCAAGAGCCGGCGGCTGGCCCCGGAATGGGGCGGCGTCGTCGTCGGCCTGGCGATCTCGGCCATGCACTACACCGGTATGATGGCCTATCACGTTGCCGGCATTGTCGAATGGGACGGCTCCTATGTCGTGGCCTCACTGGTCATCTCGGCGGTGTTCTCCGCCCTGGCCGTCGGCCATGCCGTACGCCGGCCATACGGCTGGTCGCATTATCTCGCCATCGGGCTGCTGGTGCTGGCGATCGTCGGCCTGCATTTCACGGCTATGGCCGCGGTGGCGGTGACGCCGCTGTCCTTCATCAGCACAGGCACCAATCCCGATATTCTGGTGGCAATGGCGGTCGCCGTCGCCGTGGTCGGCCTGATCGTCGCGGCCACCGGCTTCGCCAGCTACCTGATCGATGAGCGTGGCCGACTGGAGAGTTTCGAGCGGCTTCAGCATCTCGCCCTCAACGACGCCCTTACCGGCCTTCCCAACCGGGTCTCCTTCAACGACCGCCTCGACCATGAGATCGACCGGGCATGCGAGGGCGAGGACACGATGGCGGCGGTCATCGTCATCGATCTCGACCGCTTCAAGGAGATCAACGACCTCAGGGGACACGCGGCCGGCGACCAGGCTCTCAAGATCGTTGCCCGCAGGCTGGCGAAACTCACCGGCGAGGGCGAGTTCGTCGCACGGCTCGGCGGTGACGAGTTCGCCGCCATCAAGCGCTTCAAGGATCAGAAGGACCTGCTCGGCATGGTCTCGAGGCTGGAGAAATCCCTGTTCGAGCCGTTGCGGCTCGACGATTTCGAGATCGCCGCCGGCGCCAGCATCGGCGTCGCGGTCTATCCGCGCGACGGGGCCGACCGCGAGCGGTTGGTCAGCAACGCCGACCTTGCCATGTACCGGGCGAAGAACGACGTGACGCGAGCCGTCTGCTTCTACGAATCCGCCATGGACGAGACGGCGCGGGCGCGCCGCGCCTTGGCCACCGACCTTCGCCAGGCGATCGACCGCGGCGAGCTTTCGCTTCACTATCAGGTGCAGACCTCGGTCCCGACCGGCGCCACCTGCGGCTACGAGGCGCTGCTGCGCTGGACCCATCCCGTGCATGGCATGATCCCGCCCGCCGAATTCATCCCGATTGCCGAAGAGAACGGCTCGATCATGGCGATCGGCGAATGGGTGCTGCGGACCGCGTGCCGGCAGGCGGCCTCGTGGGGCAATGGCCACAAGATCGCGGTCAATTTGTCGCCGGTGCAGTTCGCCCATGCCGATCTCGCCAAGCTCGTCCATCAGATCCTGATCGAGACCGGGCTGTCGCCGAAACGGCTGGAGCTGGAGTTGACCGAATCGACGATCGTCGCCGACAAGGTGCGCACGCTGCATGTCCTGCGCCAGGTCAAGGCGCTTGGGGTGACGATCGCGATCGACGATTTCGGCACCGGCTATTCATCGCTCGATACGCTGCGCTCGTTTCCCTTCGACAAGATCAAGCTCGACCGCTCATTCATGGCCGATGTCGAGCGAAGCCCGCAGGCCAAGGCCATCATCCGGGCGGTGCTGACGCTGGGCCGCAGCCTCGACATTCCGGTGCTCGCCGAAGGCGTCGAGACACATGTCCAGCTCACCATCCTGCAGGTCGAAGGCTGCAATGAGGCGCAAGGCTATTTTCTCGGCCGGCCCAAGCCGATCGACCAGATCACCGGGGACACCGATGTCCGCAACGATCGACTCTTCGCGGAGGAGCCAGCGAGGATACGGCTGAGCAGGCAGGCATAGGACTGCCGCGGCCGGCGCCCAGCGAATGCCGTGCAGACGCCTGCTGGATCGAGATCGGATCGCTGCTGTGTCTGGCGTCGACATGGCGCATCCTGTATAGGCCTCCCAATTCCCCAGGGCCGCTCATGTCGTTCATTCCAGACACCACCACGCTGATCCAGTTCGCCATCGCCACGGTCATCCTGGCGATCACGCCGGGGCCGGACATGACCCTGTTCGTCTCGCGCACGCTGAGCCAGGGCCGTGCCACTGGCTTTGCCTCGATGGCCGGCGCGCTGTGCGGCACGCTGATCCACACCACGCTGGTGGTGGTCGGCGTCTCGGCGCTGATCGTCGCCTCGCCGATGGCATTCTTCGTGCTGAAGATCTTCGGCGCCGGCTATCTCGTCTTCCTGGCCTGGCAGGCAATCACCAGGGGCTCGGCCTTTTCGCCGGAGAAGAAGACGGGACCCGAGATTTCGCTGTTGCGCAGCTGGGCGGCGGGCCTCGGCGTCAATCTGCTCAACCCGAAGATCATCCTGTTCTTCATGACCTTCCTGCCGCAGTTCGTCTCCGCGCATGATCCGAACGCACCGGGAAAGCTGTTTTTCCTGGGCACGATGTTCATCGTGCTGTCGGTCCCGGTGACGGTGCCGATGGTGCTGGCGGCGGAAAAGTTTTCGGCGGCGATGAAGGCAAGCCCGCGCGTTACGCGGGTGGTCGACTATCTCTTCGCCGGCGTGTTCTCCGCCTTCGCCCTCAAGATCCTGACGGCGCAGGCGAAGTAGGCGCCGTCATCCTGTCCGGCCATCCTCTTTTGATCCTGGTTCGCCTTGCCACCAGCTTGCGGCCCAGCGCCCGGCGCTGAGCCAGTAAAAGATACCACCGACCATGCCGCTGCCGATCACGGCCATGATGGCGCTGGTGTCCCTGACGGCGAAGGCGGTGTCACCGCTGTGGTCGGCAAGCCCGAGGAAAACACCGGCAACCACCGCGCCCGCCAGCGCATAGAACAGCCAGTCGCGCCGGCCCAGGATTTCGGCAAGCAGGATGACGACAGAGGCCGGCATCAGGGCGAAATAGGCGACGAACAGGGCGGCGAACGGAATTGAGAAATACAGGGAAGCCGTCGCCGTCGGATGCGCATGCTCCGGCGTGTAGCCGAGCGATGCCAGGAACAGGATGTTGAGGAAGGCGCTCGCCGCCAGCGAGGCGACGGCATAGCCGAACAGGATGACGGTGAAACGGATGAGGTAGCCGACGAGACGCGCCATCAATCCCGGCCCAGATTCCGGCCCGTGCCGGACCTGCGTCCAGCCAGAAGCCAGTAGATCCACCCGGCGGCGATGCCGGCGGTGGCGAGAAAACCCAGAAAGCCCGGATTGAAGACAAAGCTGCTGGCCGAGCGCGGCATGGATACGCCAAAGGCGATGGACGTGATCGCACCGGTGGCGGCGAAGTAGAACCATCCCCGAAGTGAAAACCGTTCGGCGACAAAAAGCGCCGGACCGACGATCAACAGCGCGCCGATCATTACGGTCAACACGGCGAGCGGGAACGAGCCAAGCCAGTCGAAGGCGAAAATGATCGACCAGTTGCCGTCTTCGATGCCTTCCAGAAGAGCGATCAGCAGCACCGGCACCAGGATCGAGGTCAGCACGGCGGCGATATAGCCGACCGCCATGATGGCGAGGCGTCTTAGCCAGGCGAAGGGGCGGTTCACGCCTCGCCGTGCCCCGCTATCATCATCGCTTCCAGAGCCAGCCGGTCGACCTTGCGCATGCGCTCGGAGTCGGATTTGAGCTGGCCGCAGGCGGCGAGGATGTCGCGGCCGCGCGGCGTGCGGATCGGCGAGGCATAGCCGGCATTGTTGATGTAGTCGGCGAATTTCTCGATCGTCTCCCAGTCCGAGCACTGGTAATTGGTGCCCGGCCACGGGTTGAACGGGATCAGGTTGATCTTGGCCGGAATGCCCTTGAGCAGCTTGATCAGTCCCTTGGCGTCCTCGATGGAATCGTTGACGTCCTTCAGCATCACATATTCGAAGGTGATGCGCTTGGCGTTCGACAGGCCGGGATAGGCGCGGCAGGCGGCGATCAGTTCCTTCAGCGGATACTTCTTGTTGATCGGCACAAGCAAGTCGCGCAGATCGTCATTGGTGGCATGCAGTGAGATTGCCAGCATGACGCCGATTTCCTCGCCGGTGCGGAAGATTTCCGGCACGACGCCGGAGGTCGACAGCGTGATGCGCCGCTTCGATAGGGACAGGCCGTCACCGTCGGAAGCGATCAGCAGCGCCTTCTTCACCGCTTCGAAATTGTAAAGCGGCTCGCCCATGCCCATCATGACGATGTTGGACACTTTGCGGCCTTCGGCCGGCACGATGGCGCCGTCGGGCGTGTCGCGGTCAGGGAAATCGCCGAGCCGGTCGCGGGCGGTGAGCAGCTGGGCGAGGATCTCCTCGGCCGTCAGATTGCGCACCAGCTTCTGCGTGCCGGTGTGGCAGAACGAGCAGGTCAGCGTGCAGCCCACCTGGGAGGAGATGCACAGCGTGCCGCGACCCTCTTCGGGAATATAGACAGTCTCAATCTCGACAGGCCGGCCGGCGCCGCGCGGCGGAAAGCGGAACAGCCACTTTCGCGTGCCGTCGGCGGAAATCTGCTCCTCGACGATCTCGGGCCTGGCGACGGTGAAATGCTTGTCGAGCTCAGCACGCAGATCCTTGGAGATGTTGAACATGCCGGCGAAATCGGAGACGCCGCGCACATACATCCAGTGCCACAGCTGCTGGGCGCGCATTTTCGCCTGGCGCTCGGGCACAGCGCCTGATGCAACCAGAGTCTCGGCGAGTTCGATCCGCGTCAGGCCGATCAGCGACTGCTTTTCGGGCTGTGCCGAGCGGGCACGCAACGCGTCGCGGGCGCTGTCAGTGGTGAGATCGAATGAAAGGGTCATGGTTGCACTGATATAAGCGGTTTGCGGCCGATTTCACGCATCGTGCCGGAAAGGAAGCGCGGCGCATAGCACAGGTTGAGGGCAGAGTCATGCTCAGCTAGCTTTACGATCTACGATCGCCTTGGAACGACGTCGGCACCGCCCCTCGTCATGGCGGGCATTTCTCTCCCGATAATGCCTGTCTTGCGGCGGCAGCGCGTTTGGCTGATGGCTTCCCCCACTCCGTCGCTGCTTCGCAACGCCACCTCTCCCCCTCCGGAGGGAGAGGAAGGGAGCCAAGGCTGGCAAATTCGCGCCTTTCCTCTACCCCGTCGATCGGGGGAGAGGTGTCGAGCGTAGCTCGACGGAGTGGGGGTCGACCTTTCACCGAAGCGATGCTTCCGCCTGGCACTCAGGCGAGCGCCAACGACAGGTTTTTCCGGCGCTAGTTTAATAGACTGCCCAGCTGTGTTAGGCCGAAACATTCCCCGCTCGAGGACAGACATGGCCGGCACATCGCGAAAATATCCCATGCTGCGGCGTTCGCGCGCGATGTGGGGCTCACGGCGGGTCTGGCAGCCGCGCCTGGTGTTCTGGGCCGGCGCGCTTGGCATCGGTGTGATCAGCGTGCTGTTCGCGGTGCTGGCCGACAGGGCGCAGGAACTGTTTCAACTGATGACAGGAGATGCAGGCGGCTGGCGTTTCTATCTGCCGCTTGCCATTACGCCGTTGGGTTTCGTGCTGTGCGCCTGGCTTGCCCACACCTTCTTTCCCGGTTCGCAAGGCAGCGGCATTCCGCAGGCGATCGCCGCCCGCCATCTGCGTGACGACGAGGACCGCAGCCACATCCTGTCCCTCAAACTGTTGGCCGGCAAAATCATGCTCACCATCGTCGGCCTGTTCTGCGGCGCCTCGATCGGTCGCGAGGGTCCGACGGTGCAAGTCGGCGCGTCGCTGATGCTGCAGGCGGCACGCTGGGGCGGCATGGTGCAGGCCCGGGGTCTGATCCTGGCCGGGTCGGCCGCCGGGATTGCCGCCGCCTTCAACACGCCGCTGGCCGGCATCGTCTTCGCCATCGAGGAGATGGGCCGCACCTATGAGGCGCGAACCAACGGGCTGGTGCTGACGGCGGTGATCCTGGCCGGTCTCGCTTCGCTTGGCCTGCTCGGCAACTACACCTATTTCGGCGTCGCCAGGGACACCATCTCGTTTGCCGCCGAGTGGCCGCTGGTGCTTGCCTGCGGCGTCATCGGCGGCGGGTTCGGCGCGCTGTTCTCGCTGCTGGCGTTGAAGGCGACGCGGCGGATCCGGCGCTGGAACACTGGGCAGCCTTTGCGGCGCGCCCTGATCGTGGCCGCAATCTGCGGGCTTGCGGTGGCGGTGATCGGCATCGCCTCGGGCGGGCTGACCTTCGGCACCGGTTACGTCCAGGCGCGGGGCGCCGTCGAAGGCACGCCGCTGCCGTGGTTCTTCTTCGCCGAAAAGTTCCTGGCGGGACTGCTGTCGATGATCTCGGGCATTCCGGGCGGTATCTTCGCGCCCTCGCTGGCTGTCGGCGCCGGCATCGGCAGTTCGCTCGGCCTCCTCTTTGGCGCGAGCACTGGGGTGGCGGCACTGCTCGGCATGGCCGGCTATTTCGCCGGTGTGGTGCAAGCGCCGATGACGGCCTTCGTCATCATCCTGGAGATGACCGGCAATCACGACAATGTCATCGCGCTGATGCTGGCCTCGATGCTGGGCTACGGCACGGCGCGCATGATCTCGCACGAGCCGCTCTATCACGCGCTATCGCGTGTCTTCATCGCCGAGGCGATCCGGCGCCGCCGGGCGGAGGCCGGGCCGGGGCAAGTATGAAAGAAAAAGGCCGGGCTTCGCGGCCCGGCCTTTCCCTCAAAAAAAGTAGCTTTGCCTATTTACACTTGGCGATCGATGTCAGCGCCGCCGAAATGCCCTTCAGAGAGAAGACATAGGAGGTGGGATTGCCGCGGCCGGACTTCGCCGTCACCTTCATGTCGGTGCCGGTCTTCATGGCGGCGATCAGTACCGGCTCCTCGGCGGCATTCTCGACCCAGGCCGATTTGCCGCGCGTGAACATCGAAAACGTCTTCTTGTCGATGGTCACGGTGGCCTTGGAGCCTTCCTGGAAATTGTAGCCGGCAATGAATTGCGGCTCGTAGGACACTTGCTGGCCGGGCCGCTGGCTGACGAAGAAGAACATATCGCCATGGTCGAGCGTGGGCGGCTGCTTGTCGGTCGGCACGGTCAGGACATAGCAGACCTTGCCGCCCGATGCCTGGTAGCTGTAGGTGCCCCAGGCATTGTGCTGGCCGATCTTGGTCGCCGACTGCGCCAGTGCCGGCGCTGCCACGGCCACCAGGGCCAGACTCGAAACTATCGCAATCAATCCGCGCATCGCTTTTCCCGTATTCCAAATGGTGCGGAGGCAGGCCGGCTTGGCGTCCTGCCCGTCGCTTCATTTTGATTTAATCTGGGTTACCAAACGGTGAATTTCCGAAGAGAAAAGGACCCTCAC
>NZ_RZQE01000198.1:0-10273 GCF_004022955.1 Mesorhizobium sp. M7A.F.Ca.US.002.01.1.1
GATCGACACCGTGTTGATCAGCGCGTTGAGGAAGAAGCGCGAATGCAGCACGCGGATGACTTCGGCGACATTGGCGACGCCGCTGTCGTCGAGGAAGGCCTGCCGGGCGATCAGCGCCAGCGGATAAAAGAACAGCAGCGCCAGCAGGGCCGCCGGTGGCACTATCCAGAGCTTGCCGGGTTCCCTCCGAAACGCCGGCGCGCGAAGTGTGACGGCCTCAGACACCGGCGTCTTCCGGGAGAAGCGAGGTGTCGGCGGGCGCGAAGAACAGCGGCACCTTGGCGCCGGGTTCGGGCAAGGCGATCGGCAGCCTGGTCGCCGAGACACGCACCGGCGTGCCGTCGACGTCGAGCACGAGATGGGTCAGTTCGCCCTGCCAGTGCACTTCCTGGAGCGTGCCCACGATGCGGTTGGTATGGTCGCTGTCGGCGGTCAGGCTGAGATGCTGCGGCCTGATACAGAGCAGGCTCTTGTCGCCGGCCTTCTCGTTGCGGCCGGCGCCGGTCAGCAGCGCGTCACCATGCCTTGCCGTGGCAAATCCCTTCGACCCGACGGCCTCGGCAACCGTTACCGGAAGAAGATTGGCGCGGCCGAGGAACTCGGCCGTAAAACGGTTTGGCGGGCGGCGGTAGAGTTCGGTCGTCGGTCCATGCGAACAGACCCTGCCGTCGCGCATGATGGCGATTTTGTCGGCAAGCGTCAGCGCCTCGGTCTGGTCGTGGGTGACATAGAGGATCGTCAGGCCGGGCAGGCTGCGGTGCAGCCGCGCAATCTCCTCGACCATGTTGCGGCGGATCTGGGCGTCGAGCGCCGAGAGCGGCTCGTCGAGCAGGAGCACGCGCGGCCGCACGGCCAAGGCACGCGCAATCGCCACGCGCTGCTGCTGTCCGCCCGAAAGCTCGCGCGGATAGCGCCGGGCATAGGCCGACATGCCGACAGTGCCGAGCGCATCCTTGATCCGCTCGCCGATCAGCGCCTTGTCGGCGCCCTGTGCTCTGAGGCCGAAGGCAACGTTGTCCTCGACCCGCATATGCGGAAACAGCGCGTAGTTCTGCACCACCATGCCGAGGCCGCGCTCATAGGGCGGCAGATCGGTCACATCGGTGGCGCCGATGCGGATCCGCCCGCTGGCGGGCCGCACGAAGCCGGCCACGGCGCGCAGGGCCGTGGTCTTGCCGGAGCCGGATGGGCCGATCATCGCCAGGATCTCGCCAGGTGCGATATCCAGGGTCAGCGGATGCAGGACGACATGCGCGCCATAGGCAACGCTGACCTTGTCGAAATGGACATTGGAGCCGGCGCCGCGAACCTTCGCGGCGTCGATGTCCATGACACTGGTACCAGTAAAGGCTGCGGCCGACATGGCGTGGTCCTCCGGGTTTCCCTTGCGGATCAACTTCCGGTCGCTTCGTTCCAGCGCTTGACATAATCGGGCAGCTTGCTCAGCGCGTCGTCCCAGTTCGGCGACCAGATGGTCACGCCTTTCATCGCCTCCTGCGCCTTGGCGAAGTTGGCGTCATCCGGCTTGACGTCCTTGCGAGCCGGCATGCCGAGCGCAACGGAACTGATGCTCGACTGGGCTTCCTTGGAGAGCAGGAAGTCGATCAGTTTCTTGCCGTTGTCTGCGTTGGGTGCGCCGGTGACCAGGCCGATTTCATAGGGCAGCGCGAAGGTGGAGCGCACACCGTCAGGTCCAGCCGGCCAGAACACCTTGATATTGGGATTGTCGGCCATCTGCGACATGTTCATCTGCAGATCGCCATTGGCGACATGCAGCTCACCCTTGTTGACCAGCGCGGTCAGCTTGCCGGTCGAAGCGGAGGGGCCGACATTGTTGTCCTGCAGCTTCTTCATGAACTCGAAGCCGGCATCCTCGCTGCCGAAGGCGTGGATGATCTGCAGCATGACGGCGGTGCCGTCACCGGCCTGGCCGGGGGTAGAATACTGGATCTTGCCCTTGAACTTCGGGTCGAGCAGGTCGTTGTAGGCCTTTGGCGCTTCCGGCAGGACGGCACTGTTGTAGATGAAGTTCATATAGTTGTTGACCAGCGGCCGGTACTTGTCTGTGCCGCCATCGATCTGGTCGGCGGCTTCCGGCTTGTAGTCCTGCAGCAGGCCGTCAGCCGCGGCCCGCTGCACGAAGGGCGGCAAGGTCACCAGCACGTCGGCCTGCGGATTCGACTTTTCCTTGGCGACACGCTCGACGACGCCGCCGGAACCTGCCTCGATATACTGCACGGTGATGCCGGTGGCCTTGGTGAAGGCGGCGAATTCGGTCTCGAACCAGCTGCCATTGCCGTCATGCAGGCCGTCGGCGGAATAGATGGTGACGACGCCGTCGGCGAGTGCCGGTCCGACAAGAGCCGACGACGCCAACAGCGACGCGGCTAAGGCCATAGCTATGGTTGCCTTTTGCAATTTCATGCTCAGTTCCCCTTTGATTGATGGCACATTCTGCGATGCACTGTGACGATCTCGCCTGTAGGCCGGAGCCTTATGCGGCACCGTTCGATCTCGTCGTTGTGCCGACTTTGGGGACTGAGGATCGATAAGTAAAATCTATTTATTTTATGAGAGGCAAACTTTACCTGATAGTTGTCATGGAACTGTCGCAACGCTGGCCTGGCTTCGATTCCGGCCTCGCGGAAGGCCCGCGATTGGCTGCAGAGATGGTGATGGTCAGCCGAATGAAACCCCAGATGTCTGCGCCCGCAGCCGCGGGTCGAACGAACGAACGGTAACCGGCCGGCCTTCGAGAATTTCGAAGCAGCGCGCGAGCGTGTCGTCTTCGAGCCGGCGCATGGCCCCCTGCGTGAAGAAGGTGAGATGCGGAAACAGGATGACGTTGTCGCGGCCGAACAGCGCGCTCATCGGATGGCCCGATTTGGCCAGCGGCTCGACCGAATAGACGTCGAGCCCGGCGCCGCCGATGCGCCCCGAGATGATCGCCTCGACAAGGGCGGCCTCGTCGATCAGCGCGCCGCGCGAGACGTTGACGATGATAGCGGAAGGCTTCAGGCAAGCGAGCTCGGCTTCACCAATCAAGCCGCGCGTCCTGTCGTTCAGCACGCAGTGGAGGGAAACGAAATCGCAGGCGCGCAGCATGACGTGGAGGTCTTCTACCTTCTCGATGCCGGCGGTGCGCATGGTTGCGACATCGACACCGGGATCGAAGCCGAGAACGCGCGCGTGAAATCCTTGGCCTGCCATGCGCGCCATGCTGCGGCCGATCTTGCCGCAGCCGACGAGCCCAAGCGTGGCGCCGGACATGTCGCGCCCCAGCCAGCGTTGCTCGGGCCAGATCCAACCATCACGTGACACCGCCGCGGTGATGGAGGGCAGCCGCTTGGCCAGCGCGATCATCAGCGCGAAGGCGCCTTCGGCGACGGTTTCCTCAGCATAATCCGGCACGTTGACAACGGGAATGCCACGCCGCATCGCGGCGGGGATGTCGATGGCATCGACGCCGACGCCATATTTGACAATGCCGTTCAATCTGGGAGCCGCCTCGATCACCCGTGCGGTGATCGGCGTGTAGCACATCAGCAAAAGATCGGCGTCCGCAACGGCCTGCATGAGATCAGCTTCGGGGATGCCGTCCGGCAGCGTCACCAGTTCGACCCCCCTCGCCCGCAAGCCGGCGTCGATGCCGGGACATTCGAGTTCGCGGTCGGTGCGCACGGCCTTCATGGTCAGGCCGCCAGCACCGTGCGCTCGACGGTGTCGAGCGCGCCGTCGAGGTCGGTTTTCGAAATGACCAGCGGCGGCGACAGCGTCAACACGTTGCCTTGGCTGATCTTGAAGCTCAGCCCCTGTTCAAGGCAAGCATAGAAGACGCGCTCGGCGAGATCGCGTGCCGGCTGGCGCGTATCGCGATCCTCGACGAGCTCGACGCCGACCATCAGTCCCCTGCCCCTGACGTCGCCGACATGGGGCGACCGCGCCATCAGGTGCTGCATGCGCCCTAGCATGTGCCGACCGAGTTCGGCCGCGCGCTCGACCAGCCCTTCCTCCAGGATGATGTCGATCGTCGTCAATGCGGCGCGGGTCGTCACCGGGTTCTTCTCGTGGGTGTAGTGGCCGATCGCGAAGCCACCGGTGACGTCGAGATCGCGGCGCGCGATGATGGCGGCAATCGGCAGGACGCCGCCGCCGAGCGACTTGCCGATGACGACGATGTCAGGCGTCACATCATCATGCTCGTGCGCGAAGAATTTGCCGGTCTTGCCAAGGCCGGTCGGGATCTCGTCGAAGATCAAGAGCGTGCCGTGCCGGTCGCAGGCCTCGCGCACCCGCTTCCAGAAGCCCGGCGGCGGCGGGTTTGGCGTCGCCCGCATCGGTTCGGCGACGACCGCCGCCACGTCCTGCTCGCGGCCAAGGACGTAGGCAATCATGTTGGCGCAGGCGAGGCCCGATGCTTCCAGGGAATCGTGGCCATAGGGGCAGCGATAGCCGTCCCAAGGCGCGACGTGCTCGGTGCCGGTCATCATCGGGCCTGATATGTGCGAGCGGAAGGTCGCCTCGCCACCAACGCTTGCTGCGCCGAAGCCGGCGCCATGGAACGCATCCCAGAACGACACCGTCTTGAAGCGGCCGGTCGCGGCGCGGGCGATCTTCAGCGCGACCTCGATGGCGTCCGAGCCGCCGGTGGTGAACAGCACCTTGCCGAGATTGCCGGGCGCTAATGCCGCCAGCTTCTCGGCCAGTTCGACGGCGGGCTCACAGGTGAAGCGGCGCGGCGCAAAGCAGAGCTCATCGAGCTGCTTCTTGATGGCGGCCACAAGCCTCGGGTGGCCATAGCCGAGGTGATGGACGCTGTTGCCGTGGAAATCCATGAAGCGGCGACCGGCGGTGTCCTCGATCCAGATGCCTTGCGCCTTGGCGATCGTCGACAAACAGGGGCTGGACAGGCTCTGGTGCATGAAGGCGGCCGCGTCGCGATCGAGCAGGCCGCGGATCCGCGGATCGCCCTGCCCGGCATCCCAGCGACCGCGAGCCGCTGTGGTGTTGGAATCGCCTTCGGTGTGCACAAGTTCAGATATCGCGGCCATCATGGTCTCCGAAATGCGAATGAGGGAGCGGCGAACGCTCCCTCGATTGTTCTATCCGTCAATGCCGTCCGGTCAGGACCAGGGCAGCGAAAATGTCTTCACATTGGTGTAGCTCTTCATCGCTTCGATGACGCCTTCCTTGTAGCCGTTGCCCGAATCCTTGATGCCGCCGAAGGGCGACATCTCGATGCGATAGCCCGGCACTTCCCAGATGTTGACGGTGCCGACCTGCAGCCCGGCGATGTATTTCTGCATGCGGGGAAACGAGTTGGTGCAGACGCCCGACGACAGGCCGAAGGCGGTCGAGTTGGAGAGCGCAATCAACGCCTCGTCATCGTCCGGCGCACGCACGATCGGGATGATCGGCCCGAAGGTTTCTTCCATGACCAGCTCGGATGTATGCGGCACGCGATCGACGACGATTGGCGGCAGCAACGCGCCCTGGCGGCCCGGATTGTAGAGAATGTCGGCGCCTTGCTCGGCAGCCATGTGGACGCGGGCTTCGAACAGCGCCGCCGCCTTCTCGTGCACAACCGTACCAAGGTCGGTCGCGCGGTCCATCGGATCGCCGAAGCGGATCTTCTTCGCCCGCTCCAGCACCAGCGGCACGAAACGGTCGGCGACACTTTCCTGGACGAGGATGCGCTTGACCGCGGTACAGCGCTGGCCGGAGTTTTTCGTCGCTCCGGCCACTGCCAAGTCCGCCGCCTTTGCCAGATCCTCGTCCGATAGATCGTTGAGAATGATTAGCGGGTCGTTGCCGCCGAGCTCCAGCACCTGGCGCTTGTAGCCGGCGGTGCGGGCGATCATCTTGCCGACCGGCACGCCGCCGGTGAAGGTGATCAGGTCGATGTTGTCGTTGGTGATCATCTCGTTGCCGATATCGGCCGGCCAACCGGTCACCACCGACAGCATTTCCGGCGGCAGGCCGGCTTCATAGAGAATGTCGGCCAGGAGAAGTGCGGTCATCGGCGTCAGTTCGGTCGGCTTGACCACCACGCAATTGTTGGTGGCGATCGCCGGCGCCACCTTGTGCGAGACCATGTTGAGCGGATGATTGAACGGCGTGATCGCCGAGATCGCCTTCAACGGCTCGCGAGTGGTGAAGATCTTGCGCGCCTTCCCGTGCGGGGTGAGGTCGCAGGAGAAGATCTGCCCGTCATCCTGGATGCACATCTGCGCCGACAGCGTGAACACGTCATAGGCACGGCCGACCTCATAGAGCGAGTCCGTCTTGGAGATGCCGAGCTCGAGCGTGATGAGATCGGAGATTTCATCACGGCGCGAGGCCAATGCCTCGGCGGTGCGGAACAGTATCTGCTGACGCTCGTAGCGGGTCAGCCTCGATTTGTAGCCGGCGGCGATCTCGAATGCCTGGCGGGCGTGATCGGCGCGGCCGGCCGGAACGGTGCCGATGACGGTGTCGTTCCAGGGGTAGCGCACCTCGACGACGCCGTCGGCATCGACTCGTCTGCCGGCGATGCGCATCGGCTCGTGGCGAACTTTGATGGCGGGGTCGAGCTTGGTCATGGGTTCTGCTCCAGCAGATTCTTGTTGCGCGGAGGATTCGACCCCCACTCCGGCCCTTCGGGCCACCTCTCCCCGATCGACGGGGGAGAGGAAATCAGGCGAGGTCAGTGCCTCAACGTTTTCAGGCTAAGCCGCGGCTAACCCTGGCGCCTTTCCTCTCCCCCGTCGATCGGGGGAGAGGTGCCGAGCGTAGCGAGGCGGAGTGGGGGTCGACATTGGCTCAGCCCGCCAGCGCCGCCGCCATCATCGCGTAATAGAAGGCATCGAAATTGCGCAGCGTCGGCTCGTTCGGCAATTCCGGCAGCACACGATTGACGATGAACGGCACCTCCTGCTCGGTCAGCCCGCCATGCGACCGTAGCGGTTCGTTCAGAGCCGCCAGGTCATGGCGATGTTCCGAGGTGCCGATCGTCTTGTTCTCGGTCGAGATCAGCACGATGTCGCCGATGCGGTCAGCCGGAAGCTCGAAGCGCTCGCAGGCGGTCGGGCTGTCGACGACCAGCATGATGCCGTCGATCTTGGCCAGCCTGGCCATGATATCGGCCTGGTTGGCGCCATCAGGCAGATAGGCGGTGGCGAAGGAACCCAGCGCGCCATGATGCACGACATAGGGGTCGGTGATCGGCAGGATGACGCGGGCGGCGTCCTTGCCCAGCCAGTCGTCGAGAATATCCTGGACATAGACCACGTCGGGCGAGCCGTCGGCCTTGTGCTTCGGTTTCATGCCATGGTCGGCGGTGACGACGATGGCAGCACCCAGCGCATCGAGCTCGGTCAGGTATTTGTCGAACATCTCGTAGAAGGCGTTGGCCTGCGGCACGCCGGGCGCATATTTGTGCTGCACATAGTCGGTGGTCGTCAGGTACATGATGTCGGGGCGGAATTCCTTCAGCAGCTGGACGCCGGCGGCGAAGACGAATTCCGACAATTCTGCCGAATAGACCTCCGGCACCGGCAGCCCAAAGTGCTTCGAGGCATTGTCGATGCCGTGCTCGGCTTTGCTGGTGGTGTCGGATTTTTCAGCCGAGAAGCACAGCGCGCGGCCTTCATCGAAGGCGAGGCCCTTGCCAAGCAAGGCACGCAGCTTGTCCTTGGCGGTGACCACGGCGACCTTGGCGCCGGCATCGTAGAAGGCCTGGAAGATGGTCGGCGCGCGCAGGAAGCGCGGGTCGTTCATCATCACTTCCTTGCCGGTCTCGCGCTCATAGAGATAATTACCGCAAATGCCATGCACCGACGGCGGTCGGCCGGTGGCGATCGACAGATTGTTGGGGTTGGTGAAGCTCGGGATGACCGAATGCGCAAAGCGCACCGTGCCCTTCTCTTTGATCCTGACCAGAGCCGGCATCAGCCCGGCCTCTATCGCCTCGTCGAGATAGGCCGGCTCGCAGCCGTCAAGGCAGATGGCGATCGCCGGCACGCGCGGCCAGGCATAGGTGCGGCCGTTGACCGCGACGTTGATGGGAGACATCTGGTTCATCTGATATCCTCGAAGTCGGCCGCTTCAGGCGGCGAGTTTGGCGCGTTCGGCAAGTGCCGCGGCGGGTGGGGCGGCGGTGTCGACGCCCATTTCATGAAGCGAGAACGCCGCCGCCTCGACGACGCGGCGCATGACATGTTCGTCCATCTGGCCGATGCAGCCGACGCGGAACGAATCCACGGCGGTCAGCTTGCCCGGATAGATGATGAAGCCCTTGTCCTTCATCAGGTCGTAGAAACGGTCGAACGCGAAACTGGCATGAGCCGGGTTGAAGAAGGTGACGATGATCGGCGACAGCCAGCGATCCCGGAGCAGTGTCTCGAAACCGAGGTCGCGCATGCCGGCCACCATAACGTCGCGGTTCCTCGTATAGCGGGCGCCACGGCCGGCGACGCCGCCTTCGGCCTCATGCTGGCGCAGTGCTTCGAGGAAGGCGGCCACGACATGCGTCGGCGGCGTGTAGCGCCACTGGCCGGTCTTGTTCAGGTGCGCCCACTGGGCGTGGACATCGAGCGACAGCGAATGGCTCCTGCCTTTGGCGGCCTCCAGTTCGCTCTTGCGCGCGATGATGAAGCCAAAACCCGGAACGCCTTCGATGCACTTGTTGGCGGACGAGACCATCGCCTCATAGCGGATTTCGTTGATGTCGAGCGCCACGGCGCCGAACGCACTCATGGAATCGACCAGCAGCTTGCGACCCTTGGCATGGACGGCTTCGGCAATTTCAGCGACCGGGTTGAGGATGCCGGAACTGGTCTCGCAATGGATGGCGATGACATGGGTGATATCAGGGTCGGCCGCGAGGGCCGCTGCCACCTCGTCGCCGCGCGGGGGCAGATAGTCGCCCTTGTCGATCAGCGTATAGGCGCGGCCGAGATACTGCATGGTCTGCGCGGCGCGCAGGCCGTAGGCGCCGTTGGCCAGCACAAGAACCTTGCCGTCCCTGGGCACGAACGACCCCAGCATCGCTTCGACGCAGAAAGAACCGCTGCCTTGCATCGGCACGCAGTCGAACTCATCGTTCCTGTCCCCGGTCAGCGCCAGCAGGCGGCGACGCATATCCGATGTCATGGCGCGGAAGTCGCCGTCCCACGATCCCCAGTCGCGCAACATCGCCTGCTTGACCGAATAGGCCGTGGTGAGCGGCCCCGGGGTCAGAAGATACGGCTCGCCCAGCGCCGGGCTGGCCAGCGGCTCCGCGGCAAATTTCGTCTCGGCGAGCATGTTGTCCTCCGCTCGATCTGCGTTCGATGTGGCCTTATTCTTGGCCTGAATGATCTATTTGTAAAATCGTTATTTTGTATCGATGTATCGATTTTAGTAATGACATGCCGGGCGGGAATCCGTCCTCAGGCCAGTGCAGGAGCCCTCACTTCCGCAGCCCCTCTCGCCAGCCGGCTTTCCAGCAGATCACCGCTCTGCGTCAGCAAGGGATAAGCGATCGAGGCCATCAGCGAGTTGATCTCCTTCAGCGCCCGCACGGCCTCCAGGTGGATGTCGCTGGTGTCGATGCTCTGCGGCATTCCCGATTGCAGGCGCTTGAGGTGACGGTCGTGGCTCGTGCGTTCCAGTCTGCGCATCCGCTCCTTCTCGACGACGAGTTGCCGCGCCGAATCGAGATCGCTCGACACCAGCACATTGAGTGCAAGCTGCATGTTGGCCATGACACGGTTGTGAAGCCCGGCCAGTTCGCTCCAGCCGTCGCGTGAGAAGCGCAGGTTCTTGTCACGCAGCTCCTGGGTGAGCACGAGCAGGTTCTTGGCGACGATGTCGCCGGCGCGTTCGAGATTGATGGCGAAGTCTGTGAGCTCGATGCCGCGCTGCGCTTCGGCTACGCTCATGCTGCCGCGGTTGACTTCGGCAATGTAGAGCTTGATTTCGGTATGGGCGCGGTTGACCTCCTCATCGAGTTTTTGGGCCTGGCGTATCTGGTCGCCGGTGCCGGCGTCGAAGAAATCCATCACTGGGCGCAGCATCACCTCGACGACTTCGCCCATGCGCAGCAGCTCGCGGGTGGCACTGGCTAGCGCAAGACCGGGTGTGCGCATGACGGTGCGGTCGAGCGCGCTGGTGCGGCGCGACATCAGGTCTCCACCCTCTTCGGCCTTTGCCACCGGCCTGTCTGCGATCAACAAGGCGACCAGCCGCTCCATCATGCCGGTGAACGGCAAGCAGCAGATGACCAGCACCAGATTGAAGGCAAGGTGCAGGT
>NZ_RZQE01000199.1:0-10193 GCF_004022955.1 Mesorhizobium sp. M7A.F.Ca.US.002.01.1.1
CGAGCAGGCCGAGCTTTATGAGACCCCCTGCATTTCCTCCGGCGCTCCCTGGCAAGCGGTGATCATGCCGCGCGGCGGCGGCAAGCAGACCTTCGACTGGACCTATCATTTCTTCTGGGGCCTCGACGAGGCGCTGAACACCTTCGTCGGACTCTGGAACCATCTGGAGACCAACAAGAAGGTCGGCATGCTGTTTCCGCAGAACATCGACGGCGAGACCTGGGGCAACGACGAATATGGCTTGCCAGCGCCGACCCGCAAGGCCGGCTACGAGGTCGTGGTGCCCGGCTATTTCCAGCCCCGCACCAATGATTTTTCCGCACAGATCGCCGAGTTCAAGAAGCAGGGCTGCGAGATCATCGGCGGCATTACCTATCCGGACGATCTGAAGACCTTCGTCACCCAGTGCAACCAGCAGGGCTTCAAGCCGAAGGCGGTCACGGTGGCGGCGGCACTCCTGTTCCCGGGGGGTGTCGAGGCCATGGGTCCTCTAGGCAACGGCATGTCCTCGGAGGTCTGGTGGACACCGGCCTTCCCGTTCAAGTCGTCGCTGACCGGGCAGGTCAGCAGCGACATCGCCAGCCAATGGGAAGTCGATTCGAAGCGGCAGTGGACGCAGCCGCTGGGCTATTCGCATGCCTTGCTCGAGGTCGCGCTCGACATCCTGAAGCGCTCTTCCAATCCGCTCGATCGTACAGCCAACCGAGACGCCCTGGTCGCTACCGATCTGCAGACGCTGGTCGGTCATATCAAGTTCGACGGCTCGCCCCACAAGAACATCTGCAAGACGCCGATCTTCGGCGGCCAGTGGGTGAAGGGCGAGAAATGGCCCTATGACCTGAAGATCGTCGACAACACGGTCAATCAGCTCTTCGCGCCGCAGCAGGCTATTCAGCCGATCGCCTGGTGACATGAGCGGGGACGCGGGCAGAGTCATGCGTAGGGAAATCCTGCTGAAAGCGCACGGGGTGTCGAAGTCCTTCGGCGCTGTCCGCGTCCTGCATGACGTGACTTTCGACGTGCATCGGGGCGAGGTGCTGGGCATCCTCGGCCCGAATGGGGCGGGCAAAACGACGCTGTTCAACGTGATCAGCGGCGACTTGAAGACGTCCGGCGGCGAGATACAGCTCGGCGACACGGCACTCCGCGGCGAGCCGCCCTTCCGCCGCTGCCAGATGGGGATCGGGCGGACCTATCAGATCCCGCGTCCCTATTCCGGCATGACCACCTTCGAAAACCTGCTGGTCGCCGCCGCTTTCGGCGGCGGCCGGTCCGAGAAGCAGAGCTATGCTTTCTGCGCCCAGGTCCTGCGCGAGTGCGAACTCTCCGACAAGGCCAATGTCTCGGCCGGCGCTCTCACTCTGCTCGACCGCAAGCGGCTGGAGCTGGCGCGCGCGCTGGCGTCGGATCCGAAGCTGCTGCTGCTGGACGAGATCGCGGGCGGGCTGACCGACGATGAATCGAAGGCGCTGGTGGCGCTGGTGCGCCGCATCCGCGACCGCGGCATCACCATCGTGTGGATCGAGCATGTGCTGAACGCGCTGCTGGCGGTGGCCGACCGGCTGTTGGTGCTGAATTTCGGCGAGAAGATCGCCGAAGGCGTGCCCGCCGACGTGATCGCGCTGCCCGAGGTCCAGCGCGTCTACATGGGGATCGAGGGATGACGGCCGTTCTTTCCACCCACGGGCTGTTGGCCCGCTATGGCGACTTCCAGGCGCTCTACGGCGTCGACATCGAGCTGCACCAGGGTGAGGCCGTGGCCTTGATCGGCGCCAACGGGGCCGGAAAATCCACCCTCCTGCGTTCGATCATGGGCCTGCTTCCGGTCGGGCGCGAGATGGTGCTGCTGCACGGTGAGCCGGTCGGCGGCACCGCCACCGACCGCATGGTGCAGAAGGGCGTCGCCATCGTGCCGGAGGGCCGCCGCCTCTTCACCGGCATGTCGGTCGAGGACAATCTGCGCGTCGCCATCGACCAGGCCGCGCGCATGGGCGCCAAGGGCGGATGGACGCTGCCGCGTCTGCACCAGCTGTTCCCGATCCTCAAGGAGAAGGCTCGCACCCAGGTGCAAAGCCTCTCGGGCGGGCAGCAGCAGATGGTGGCGATCGGCCGCGCGCTGCTCTGCCAGCCGCGCGTGCTGCTCTGCGATGAGATCAGCCTTGGTCTCGCGCCCAAGGTGATCCGCGAAATCTATGCCGCCTTGCCCGAAATCCGCGCCACCGGAACGGCGATGATCGTGGTCGAGCAGGATGTCGGCCTCGCCCGGACCGCCACGGACCGCCTCTACTGCATGCTGGAGGGCCGCGTGACCCTGACCGGCAGGTCCGCCGAAATCACGCGCGAGCAGATCGGCAAAGCCTATTTTGGAGCGGGCCATGGAGTGGTTTGACGCCTTGGTGCAGGGGGTCCTGCTGGGCGGCATGTATGCCCAGTATGCACTCGGCATGGCGCTGATGTTCGGCGTCATGCGGATCGTCAACATCAGCCATGGCGATCTGGTGATCCTTTTGTCGCTGATCGGCATCTCGATCGCCACGGCTTGGGGTCTGGGACCGCTGCCGGTGCTGATCGTGCTGGTGCCGCTCGCGGTGCTGATGGGCTGGGTGCTGCAGAAGGCCGTGCTGAACCGCGTGGTGGGCAGCGATCCGCTGCCCTCGCTGATCGCGACCTTCGGACTGTCGATCGCGCTGCAGAACCTGATGCTCCAGATATGGTCCGCGAACAGCCGATCGCTGCCCGGCCATGGGATCGAGAGCCAGTCCATCGAGATCGGCGGCATCTATGTCGGTCTCCTGCCGCTGATCGTGCTGGCCGTTGCCACGGGCCTGACAGGAGGCCTCGACCTGACGCTGAAGCGCACGCGCTTCGGTCGCGCGCTCCGCGCCGCGTCGGCCGATGTCGAGGCGGCGGCGATGACCGGCATCAACCCGCGCGCCGTCTATGCGATGGCGACAGCGGCGGCGGTCGGCATTCTCGGTTTTGCAGCCGTCTTCCAGGCGCTGCGGTCGACTGTTGCTCCGGCCGACGGACCTGCCCAGCTGATCTACGCGTTCGAAGCGGTGATCATCGGCGGCATGGGGACGGTATGGGGCGCCTTCGTCGGCTCGATGGTGCTCGGCATCTCGCAGGCCATCGGCTTCCGCATCGATCCGGGCTTCGGCGTGCTTGCCGGACATATCGTCTTCCTGGTCGTGCTGGCGACCCGCCCACAGGGCCTGTTCGGAAAGGCATTGTCATGAGTGCGATTCCCTATGTGGCAACAACCGAGGTGCCCGAAGTCGTGGTCCAGCGCCAGACCCGGTCCGGTCGCATTGCGATGACGCTGGCGGTGCTGGCCACGGTCGCTGTCGCTGTCATGCCGTGGTGGGCTTCGACCGGCACGATCCGGTCGGTTCTGGTGCTGTGCTGCTATATCGCCGTCGCGCAGATGTGGAACCTGCTCGCCGGCTATGCCGGCCTCGTCTCCGTGGGCCAGCACGCCTTCATGGGCGCCGCCGGCTATGCGCTTTTCGTGCTGGCGCAGACCTACGGCATCAATCCGTTTGTGGCGGTCTTCCTGTCGCTCCTGGTGCCGGCCGCGCTGGCCGTGCCGATCTACCTGCTGCTGCATCGCCTGGATGGCCCCTATTTTTCGATCGGCACATGGGTGGTGGCCGAGGTCTTCCGGCTGACCGCCTCGAACCTGCCGCTCGTCAATTCCGGCGCGGGCATGTCGCTTCGCGTGATGAAGGACTATTCGGCCTTCGAGCGGAATGTCGCTATGTCGCTGCTCTGTGCGGGGATGCTGCTCGTCACGCTGGGCGGCAGCTATTGGCTGCTTCGCTCGCGCTTCGGCCTTGCGCTGATCGCCATACGCGACAATCCGGTTGCAGCTGCCAGCCAGGGCGTGAATGTCGTGAAGCTACGCTTCCTGATCTATGTCGCGTCGGCGGTCGGCTGCGGTCTCGCGGGCGCGATCTATTTTATGGCGCAGCTGCGCATCACCCCCGGTTCGGCCTTTGACCCGATGTGGGCGAACGTCGCGATCTTCATCGTCATGGTCGGCGGGATCGGGTCCATCGAGGGCGTTCTGATCGGATCGCTGATCTTCTTCATCGCGGACCGCTGGTTCGGCGAATATGGCGCAACCTATTTCGTCGTCCTCGGCCTGATGACGCTTCTGGTGGCGCTCTACGCCCGGACGGGCATCTGGGGCCTGATCTCGAAGCGGTGGGATGCACCATGGTTCCCGATCCGACGCAAGCTCGTCGACCCCGAACCGCTGACGAGGAGGATTTCATGAAAGCCGCCATCTTCGATAAGGTCGGGGTCCCACTGCGGATCGGCACGGTGCCGGACCCGACGCCAGCACCGGACGAGGTCGTCTTGCGTGTCGCCGCTTGCGGCATCTGCGGCAGCGATCTGCACATCACCGAGGATCCGGTGCCTTTCGGCATCGAGGCAGGCTTTGTGCTCGGCCATGAATTCTCCGGTGACATCGTCGCGGTCGGATCGGAGGCAACGGGCCTTCGGATCGGTGACCGGGTCGCTGTCGTGCCGATGCGCGGTTGCGGACACTGCGAGGCCTGCGAGCGCGGCGATCCGGCGCGCTGTCACGAGATGGAGCTGATCGGCGGCGGCTATGCGCAATACGCGACCGTGGCCGCACGCCAATGTCATATCCTGTCCGACGATGTAGCACTCGAGGATGGTGCGTTGGCCGAGCCACTGTCGGTCGCCCTGCATTGCATCGTCCGTTCGGGCATGAAGCCGGGGGATCGGGTCGCCATACTGGGTGCCGGGCCGATCGGACTGCTCGTCGCCTTCTGGGCGCGGCGCATGGGGGCATCGCGTGTCGTGGTGGCCGACATCCACGGCCATCAGCGCGAGCGTGCGCTTGCTCTCGGCGCGACCGGCTTCGCGCTTTCCGGCGAAAAGCTGAGCGAGAACCTCACCGATCTCTGCGGCGGAGCGCCCGACATCGTCTTCGAATGCGTTGGCAAGCGTGGCCTCATCGGCGCGGCGGTCGAGGCGGTCCGGCTGCAGGGCACGGTGGTCGGGGTCGGCCTCTGCATTGGCGGAGACCAGTGGGACCCGTTCGTTGCGCTGACGAAGGAAGTGAACCTGCTGTTTTCGGTCTTCTTCCATCAGCGCAACGAATTCGGCGTCGCCCTCGATGCGCTTCGAGGCGGACCTTTCGCACCGCAAGCTCTGATCACCGACCGGATCGACCTCTCGCCGGTTCCGCAGATATTCGAGAGCCTTCGCCGCCGCACCACGCAATGCAAAGTGCTGATCCAGCCGGACCTTGTTTGAGGAGAGTGAAAAATGGCCGTTCAATTCGAAACGCTCGAATACGATATCGATGGCACGAAAACGGTGGTGATGGCCATCGGTAGAGGCAAGCCCGTGCTGTTCCTGCACGGCGCCTCGACGCTTGAAGGCTTCGACTTTGCCGAGGGCCTCGCGGACCGTTTCCGCGTGCTCTGCCCGAGCCATCCGGGCTTCGGCTTTTCTGGCCCGGCGCCGCATGTCGCTACGATGTCCGACATGGTTTTACACTATCTGAATCTGCTCGATGTTCTCCGTCTGCCGGAGAAGCCTCATCTCATCGGCTTTTCCATGGGCGGCTGGATGGCGACCGAACTCGCTGGCCTTGCGCGCGAGCGTTTCGACAAGGTGGTGCTGATCGCGCCGGCAGGGCTCAACGACCCCGCATATCCGGCCACTGATCTCGGCGCGGTCGCGCCGCAGGAGTTGCCGGCCTATCTGGCGCAAGACGTCTCGGTGGCGCTGCGCTACTTCCCGGATGGTTCCGACGCCGCCTTTGCCGAGGCCTTCGGCGCCGATCGCGCCCGCGAAGGCGAGACGCTCGGCCGGCTGCTGGCGCCGTTCGGCATGGGGCATCCGAACCTGCGGCGCTTTCTGGCGCGCATCGCCAATCCGACACTGGTCGTCTGGGGCACCAGGGACCGTATGCTGCCGGCGGGACAGGCTCCGCTCTTCGTCGAGGCGCTGCCCGACGCACGCCTGATCCTCGTCGAGGAGGCCGGCCATTTCGTCATGCAGGAGAAACCCGAAACGCTCAGGAAGATCGGCGATTTCTTCGCCGGCTGATCGCATTTGAAAAGGAGGAGGAGAACACGATGAACAAACCCATCAAGCACAGCTCGCGGGGGACGACCACCGACTATCGCGACTTGCTCAGGAAGATCGCGGAGATCGGACCGGTCCTGGAAGCCAACGCCACCGCCGATGAGGAGAATGGCGAACTGACTGCGGCCACGTTCGAGCTGCTGAAGCCGCTGCGCATGTCGCATATCTTTGCCGCGGAGAGCCTCGGCGGTGCGCAGTTGCGACCCACCGAGGGTCTCGAACTGCTGGCGGCGATCACCTGGCACTCCGGGGCGGCCGGCTGGGTTTCCATGGTGCATTGCTGCATCGGCGCGATGTCGGCTGCCTTTCTGCCGGACAGCGCGGTCGAGCGGCTGTTCGCGCCGGGCTCCGACAACCGTTTCTCGGGACAGGGGGCGCCGCTCGGCATGCTGAAGAAGGTCGACGGTGGCTACCGGCTGAACGGCAAGTGGAGCTATGGCAGCGGCTTCAGCCACGCCACCTATAGCCACAGTGCCGCCTTCGTCGACGACGGCACCGGCAAGCCCGCCAAGGACGATAGGGGCAATGTGATCATCATGTGCGCCCATGCGCCGATCTCCCAGCACAAGCAGCTCGGCAATTGGGACGTTCTGGGCCTCGGTGGAACCGGCAGCATCGACTATGCGGCCGAGGATGTCTTCATCGCCGACGATCTCGTCTTCCCGATCCTGACCGCGCCGCCACTGCGCCAGAAGGAGTTCTTCAGTCTCGGTGTCGTCGGCCTCGCCGCCATCGGTCATACCGGCTGGGCACTCGGCACCGGGCGGCGGATGCTGGACGAGATCGCCAAGTTCGCCCGCAGCAAGTCAGGCCGCGCCGGGTTGATCGGCGAAAGCGAGAAATTCTGGCACGACTATGGCCGCGCCGAAGCCCGCTATCGCGCTGCCCGCGCCTTTGTCTTCGAAGTCTGGCGCGACATCGAGGCGACGGTCGAAGCCGGCAACAGCGTATCGACGCGGCAGATCAGCCTTGTCCATCTGGCCAAATCCGAGATTCATGAGGTTGGCGTCGATATCTGCAACTTCGCCTATCGCGCGGGCGGCGGCGCGTCGCTGCGCGCCGGTGTGATCCAGCGCACCTTCCGCGAGATGATGGTGGCGGCCAACCATTTCACGATCGCGCCATCGATCGTCACCTCGGCCGGCCGCGACATCGGCGGGCTGTGGAGCGATCGCACCTGGCAGTTCTACGATCTGATCGAGAAGAAGTAGTCGCAAGGGCCGGACGGCGGACCCATCCGGCCCCATTTCATGCTGCAGAAGAGAGACGTCGATGAGCTTCCCGCATCCGATGACCAACGCCTTCCGCGAAGCCTTTCGCCACCACCCGGCCGGTGTTGCCGTGATCACGGCCGATCCCGGCGACAGACCGGTGGCGATGACCGTGTCCTCGCTGATCTCTGTAAGTGCTGCGCCACCGGTCGTCGCCTTCTCGCTGTCGATGAAATCGACCTCGTCCGAACCCTTGCTACGGGCGCAGACCATGGTGATCCACCTGCTGCGCTACACCGATATCGACCTGGCGCAGCTCTGCGCGTCGAGCGGCGCGGAACGCTTCCCGCCGGGAGGCGCCTGGGCTCGGCTGCCCACGGGCGAACCGCGCTATACCGGCGTCTCGACCTGGTTCCGCGCCCGCCGGCTCGGCGTCCTGCCGATCGAGGGCGCGACACTGGTGGCGGCCGAACTCCTTGACGGCGAGGTGCAGCTGGACGAGATCCCCCCTGAGGCGCATTCGCTGGTCTACCTCGACCGTCGCTGGCATCGCCTGCACAAGGAACTGGACGGCGTGGCTGAACTTCTTGAGTCGTCGCGTTTTCTTTGAACGGTGCCGGCTGTCCGGCCGCTGCGCACGGAATTCGCTAAGCCAGTCAAACGCGTTCGAGCGTCAGTCGCACCGTCACCCTGGCCCGCCGTGCAGGGTTGAGGGCCATCCAGCCAGTTGGGCACTGGTCGGAGCTTCGTCCCGCATCGGATGCATGTCTCAGCTTACGTTAGACATTTCTACAAAATATATCACATGTTGACGTTAATTTAACAGGCTACTATGGTCTGTTTGCCGCATCGGATGCGGCGCTTTGGTATCACCGTTGCTCGTTGATTGTCGTCATGTCCGTCATCCTTATCCCAACCTGCAGGATTGCCTTGCAGCGCCCTTCACCAGTTGCTGAAAACGGCGGCGCCCATGCCCAGTTTGCTCGGAATCGATAACGGTCTCACGGTCACCAAGGCGGTGATCTTCGATGCCGATGGCACGCAGTTGTCGGTGGCGCGTCGGCGGGTTCCGCAATCGATGCCCCATGCGCGCTGGGTGGAGCGCGACATGGCCGGCCTCTGGCAAGCGACCGCCGACGCAATCAAGGAGGCGATCGCGCTATGTGGCCGCCCGGCGGACGACATCAGGGCGGTGGCGGCAACCGCGCATGGCGACGGTCTCTATTTGCTCGACAAGGATCGTCGGCCGCTGGGGCCTGGAATCCTGTCGCTCGATAGCCGCGCCGGCAAGATTGTCGAGCGATGGTCGGCGGACCGGGTCTTCGAAGAGGCGCTAGCGCGAACAGGCCAGGCGCCCCACGTCTCGGCGCCGTCGGCGCTGCTCGCCTGGATCAGGGAGCACGAACCGGCCCGCTATGGGCGTATCGGGCATATACTGGCCTGCAAGGACTGGCTGCGCTTTTGCCTGACCGGCAAGATCGGCACCGACCGTACCGAGGCCAGCACCTCATTCACGGATTTCCGCACGCAAGCCTTCGCGCCGGAAGCGTTGCGAATCTTCGGATTGGACGATGTTTTCGACGCGCTGCCGCCGATGGCGCACTCCGCCGCGATCGTCGGCCATGTCACCGCCGAGGCAGCCGAAATGACCGGCCTTGCCAAGGGAACACCGGTCGCGTGCGGACTGCATGACGTGACTGCCTCCGCACTTGGCATGGGCGGCCATGAGGAGGGCGTGCTCGCCATCGTCGCCGGAACCTATTCCATCAACGAAGTCGTCTCTTCGCAACCACGCGTCGACCCGCGTTGGCTCTGTCGCAACGCCATCGACGCAGGCCGCTGGAACAACATGGCGATCTCGCCGGCGTCGACCGCGAACTACGACTGGTTTCTCGACACGTTCTGCCGCTCGGAGCAGGAAAAGGCATCGGTCGATGGTGGCTCGATCCACGAGCTTCTGGCAGCAGAGATCGACACGGCGCTGAAGAAGCCGTCGACCATCCTGTTTCATCCCTATCTGTTCGGCTCTCCTTATGGCGATGTTGCCAGCGGCGGCTTTGTCGGCCTGCACGGCTGGCATAATCGCGGCGATATACTCAAGGCGGTTCTGGAGGGCATTGCCTTCAATCATCGCACCCATGTGGAAGCCTTGCGCGACGGCTTTGCCGTCAGCGAGATCCGCCTGACCGGCGGCAGTTCGCGCAATCCGGCCTTCGTTCAGATGTTTGCCGACGTGCTGAACGCCCCGGTCATCGTCACCTCGACCGACGAGGCCGCGGCCTTTGGCGCTGCCCTTTGCGCGGGGGCGGCGGTTGGCATCTTCGCGACGCCGCAACAGGGCGCCAGGCAGGTCGGGATGACGGCGCGCCAATACGAGCCTGACCAAGCCTCGAGTGCTGTGTTCAACGAGCGCTTTTCCCTCTATGGCCGCATAGCCGGTGCGCTCGAACCGCATTGGCCCGACATCGAGAAGCTGGGCCGGCCAGACACTGGGGGAACCGCATGATCAAGGCCGACGAACGACGCGAAGAGATCGCCGACTATGTGATCAAGCTCGGCCAGGTGCGCATCGACGATCTGGTCGAGCATTTCGGCGTGTCGCGCATGACCGTCCACCGGCATATCGACCGGCTGGCGCAGCAGGGCGTGCTGCGCAAGCTGCACGGTGCGGTGACGGTTCAGCCTTCCGGCCTCTACGAAAGCGCCTTCCGCTACCGTGTGACGGTCAACCGGGCCGAGAAGGATGCGCTGGCGCGGGCAGCACTCGATTATGTCGAAGCCGGCCAGGTGGTGATGCTGGACGATTCCTCGACGGCAAACGCCGTCGCGGCACTGCTGCTCGACGTC
>NZ_RZQE01000019.1:0-3396 GCF_004022955.1 Mesorhizobium sp. M7A.F.Ca.US.002.01.1.1
GCGGTGGACCGTTCGACGAAGAGCAGGGTCAGCCGCTGGCGCTAAGCTGGCGGAGGCTTTCGTAGACCTGGTCGATCACCAGCGGCGCAAGGCCAAGCGACGGTTCATCGACCATCATCAGCGACGGGTGCTGCAGGATGGCGCGGGCGATGGCAAGCTGCTGCTGCTCGCCGCCGGAAAGGTGGCCGGCAACGCCGCGGTAGCGGGTCCTGAGGATCGGAAAGATTTCCAGAACCCGTTCCCAGATCGGCGGCCGCTTCGGCCTTGTCCTTGCGGATCATGCCGCCGAGCAGCAGGTTTTCCCGCACCGTCAGTGTCCGGAAGATACTGCGGCCTTCCGGCACCAGTGCCAGGCCTTCCGGCATAGCTTTTCCGGCGCCTGGCCGGCGATCGACTCGCTGTTGAAGGCAAGCGTGCCCCCGGTCGGCGCCATGAGCCCGGAAATTGATTTCAGAAGCGTGGATTTGCCGGCGCCGCGATCTGGCCTCGTCGTTCCCGGCAAGCAGCAGCTGACGATCAATCTCCTCGCGTGGTATCGACATCTCACGGCGGCCAGATATCGCTGCCCTGATATCAAGTGCGTAGACCGGACGCCGCTGCGGAATACCAAAGGATAGTGCTCTTTGACAATCTTCCCCTTCACCGAAGCCACCCCGATCCAGTTCCAGCAGCCCCTGCCGAGGACCTCGGACGTCGTGATCATCGGCGGCGGGGTCATTGGCGTGACCACGGCACTGTTCCTGGCGCGCCGGAACGTCTCGGTGACGCTGCTGGAAAAGGGACGCATCGCCGCCGAGCAATCCTCGCGCAACTGGGGCTGGATCCGGCAGCAGGGCCGCGATGCCGACGAACTGCCGATCGTCATCGAAGCGCAGCGCCTCTGGCGGCAACTGGCGCAGGAATGTGGCGAGGACATAGGACTGAAGCAGACGGGCGTTACCTATCTTGCGCGAACAGACAAGGAGATGGCCGGCTTCGCGAAATTCCTGAAGATCGCCCAGGCTCATGGCGTCGACACGCGTCTCCTCGACCAGGGTGAGCTGGCAAGCCTGATCCCGGCCATGTCGCGACTGTTCAAAGGCGCAATGATCACTCCATCGGACATGCGGGCAGAACCTTGGGTCGCCGTGCCCGCGCTTGCTCGCCTGGCGGCCCGCGAAGGCGCGACGATCATCGAGAATTGCGCGGCACGTATGCTCGACATCTCCGCGGGACGCATCAGTGGCGTCTGGACCGAGAAAGGGCTCATCGCGGCCTCGAGCGTCCTCGTCGCCAGCGGCGCGTGGACGTCGCTGTTCCTGCGCGCCCACGGCATCTCGATTCCGCAGCTCAGCGTCAGGGCGACCGTCGCTGCGACAGCGCCGATGGCGGAAATCCACGCCGGCGCCGCCGCGGACGAACGCATCGCTTTCCGGCGCAGGCAGGATGGCGGGTACACGCTCGCATCGGGAGGCAGCAGCCAACTCTACATAGGGCCGGACGCATTTCGCCATGCAGGCAAATATGTCAGCGCCCTGATGGCCAATCCGTTCGGCACACGCTACCTGCCGGCCGCGCCGCGAGGCTACCCGGACGGCTGGTCGACCCCGCGCAGATGGAACGCGGATGAAGAAAGCCCTTTCGAACGGATGCGCGTCCTCAATCCGGCTCCCGAGACGTCGGCGCTCCGCGCCATCGACGGCGGGTTCAGGGAGCTTTTCCCTCAGTTCACGACCGTACCGCTCAAGGCGAGCTGGGCGGGCATGATCGATGCCATGCCTGATGTCGTGCCCATCGTCGATCGCGCCGCTGCATTCCCAGGCCTCGTTGTCGCGACCGGGATGAGCGGCCACGGCTTCGGCATAGGACCCGGAATGGGCCGCATTCTGTCCGATTTGATCCTGGGCAACGAGACCGGGCACAATCTCCACAGGTTCCGTCAATCCCGTTTCAGCGACGGCAGCCCGATCCGATTGGGACCATCGCTGTAAGTATTTCTGCCGCCCGCCAGCCCATCCGCTCTGGCCTTGAAGAACCGGACGAGGGCTCAGGTGCCGCATGCCCGGGCGTAGATCTCGATGCTTCCCTGGACGTGATCGATCGCGATCTCTTCGACGTCGCAGGCTCGGTCGGCCCAAGCGAGCGCCGAAGGCAGGTGCTGGAGAAACAGCGTCACCGGCACCTTGCGGCCCTTCAACGCGTCGAAGAGCCGGTCGCAGGCGGCACGGGCTTGCGGGGTCGCCCAATAATATCGGATGCGATCGGAATAGGAGTAGTGGCGCAGCGTCCGCTTGTCGGCATCGCTGCCATGATAGTGGCTTGCCCAGTTCTTGGGCGCGGCTTGCATCAGCTCTTCCATGGCGTGGTAAAGCGGCCGCTCGCCATAGAAAGGCACCAGATCGGAAGCGATCAGGTCGAGCGCGTAAAGCGCCTCGCGCAGTTTGAAGGTCAGCTCGGGGCCGACCTTGAGGATAGCGAAGCCGTCCTCGACGAGTTCACGCAGCGGCCTCTCACCCTGATAGTCCGTCGAATGCGCTTCGAAAATGAGCGACGGCAATGTGTTCAGAGTTGCCGCCAGATCGCTGGCCTTGGTCCGATCGTAAAAAATCACATTCTGGTTGCCGAACTCCACGCCCGGCTGCACGACAAGCCCGATGACGCGGGAAAACGCGCTTTCAAGCCCGGCGGCCTGGAATGCTTTGGCGTGAATGGCATGTGTCTGGCGAGCCGCCTCCGGACTGGTCGGGGTGATCGCATCCAACGCGTGATCGGCGCCACCGGGAGGCGGCACCTCCGTCCCGATGATGTAGACCGGGCTTGCCCCGCCGCTCTGCGCGGCCGCCTGTTCCGCGACGCCCGCCATTCTGGCTGCGCGCTCGGCCACCGTATGGTCGTCTAGCGCCGCCGGTTCACCCGCGCAGCCCATCGATGCATCGAGATGGATCTTGCGGAAGCCGGCGCGGACATAAGCATCGACCATTGTCCCGGCCTGCGCCATCGCCTCCTCGGCGGGCCGGTCTTTCCAGGGATTGGGACCGAGATGATCCCCGCCAAGCACGATCAGCTCTGTCGGGCACTGCTCGACTGCCGCGAGCGCTTTCACCATCGCCGCGAAATCGGACGGCGTCATGCCCGTATAGCCGCCCAGATGATTGACCTGGTTGCACGTCGCTTCGATCAGGACGGTGGTGCCCGTGTCCCGGCCGTGCCGCAGTGCGGCTTTCAGCACCAGGGGGTGCGCCGAGCACACCGAGGTCACCCCGATTTTCTTTCCTTCCCTGTGCAGGCCCGGCACATCTTCGATCGCCACACGCATCAGCTTCTTCTCGCCGTTCTTGCCATGAAATCTTCCAGTTCGGCCCGCGTGCCGGCTCCCTCCATGGGGCCGAGGCGTGTGACGTTGCGCGCCCCTGCCGC
>NZ_RZQE01000019.1:3406-31404 GCF_004022955.1 Mesorhizobium sp. M7A.F.Ca.US.002.01.1.1
CCGCAGCGGCACCCCCAACCGCCGGCATGCGACATAGGCTCCGCCGAAACAGTCGCCGGCGCCGGTGGGGTCCGTTTCCTCGACGATGAGGCCGGGACAATCGGCACTGGCGCCCGTGCTTTGACGGGCTGACGCGCCATGTTCGCCACGCTTCACGGCGATCTCCTTGACCCCTCGTTTGAACAGCGCCTCGATTGCGCGTTCCTCGCCATCCATGCCGGCGGCCAGGAACAATTCATTGCCCGACGGCAGCAGCAGGTCCGCTTTGTCCACCAGGCTCGCGAATTTCTCCTCGGTCTGGCCGTGCGCCAGCAATTCCTTGCGCAGGTTCGGATCGAGCGACATGGTGCCGCCGCGTGCCTTGATCAGCGGGATCGCGCGTTCGGTGATCGCCCAGGCCGCGGGGCTTGCGAACACCGTTCCCATGACGTGGATATGCCCGCAACGCGCGATCAGCGCCTCGACCTGCGGGGTCCATTCCAGTCGAGCGGCGGCGGATTTGGCGATGTTGTAGACGAAATCGCGGCTTCCGTCCGTGCGGTAGCGGACAAAGGCGCTGCCCGTCGGATAATCCGCGGAAACAGCGATGGCGGAAGTGTCTACGCCGTCTCGCTTCAGGCGCTCCATGTTGACCGCGCCGAAATCGTCGTCGCCCACCACGCCCACCATCGCGGCCGCTCCGCCCATACGCGCGCATTGATCGATGAAGATGGCGGGCGCGCCGCTCGGAAAGGGGCCAATGAGGTCGATCGGTTCCCGGAAACCGGTGCCTGTCTGCCTCGCGACGATCTCTACCAGGATTTCTCCAATCGTCACGGTTGGCCCGAGCGAGTCCGGTGCAAGCGTTTGGGGGAGGTCGTTCATCAAGCGTCCAATCCTGGGTGTGGTGTCGTTTGCGGTTTCACGACGCCGAGGCGTCTGGACCGGAAACCGCGTCCTTGTTGAGCATCTGGTTGTCGAGCGACATGAAGCGCTGATGCATCATGCAAGCGGCTCCGAAGGCAGCTCCATAGATGGCGCTCTCGTTGAAAACGATCTCGGGGACAGGAAAGGTCGCGGCCTGGAGCTCGCGGATATGCGCGTCGACCCGTGCGGCGACCAATGGATACAATTCCGCGACGGACCCGCCCAGCACGATGCGGTTCGGGTCGATCAGCCGCGAGATCTGCACGACTGCAAATGCGAACAAGACAGCCCATTCTTCGGCGAGCTGCACCGCTTGAGGAACACGATCGCGGACGTCACGCAGGAACAAGTCCAAGTCGGCGTCCGGCCTGTACTGGCGATAGGATGACAGGATGCGGTCGCGCCCGAAGGCCTGCTCCAGATTCCGGTATGTCGGGTTCCGTGTCTTGAGGTGGCCGACTTCTCCGGCCAGGCCATTGCCGCCGCGGAACAACTTGCCGTCGATCACAATTCCGCCACCGACACCGTTCTCGATGACCATGAAGAAGGTGACGCCGCTCGCCGCTTCCGGCTGGCTGTATGTGATGCCGATGCCGAATGCGTTGCCGTCATTTTCCGCGGATACCGGGATCTCGGCCGGAAGAAGGCTGCGGGCAAGGCCTGTGAGATCGACATTGCGCCACCCCAGGATCGGTGCGACGTGGATGAAACCATCCTGGTTCATTTGTCCGGGCACCGCGATGCCGATGCCCTGACATCGCGCCAGGCTATCCTTCCGCATCTCGAGAAACACCTGTTCGATCGCCATGTGGACCGCGGCCTCCGGATCGCTGTCATGTCCTTCGAAGCGCGTCATGGCGCTGCGAACGATCTTGCCCGCGAGATCGATCTCGACGCATGTCATATGTTCGACACCGATCTCTATGCCGGCGAAGAAAACGGCTTCAGGCACGATTTCCACGAGGATACCCGGTCTTCCGGCCCTGGGCTGGCCCGCCGGATTCGCGACATCGTTCTCCGCGACTTCGCGAACGAGTCCGGCCTCGACCAACTCCAGGACGATATTGCCGGCGGACGAGCGGTTGACCCCCATATGCCTGGCGAGATCGGCCCGGCTCAAAGGGCCGAAGCGGTGGAGCGCGTTCAGCGTCGCTACCGAATTGCTCTGGCGGATCCTGCGAGGCGAGCTGCTGGCGAAGGTTACATGGTTCATGGCGGACTCCGCATGTTCGTTCCCAGCCTATACTTCACCCGAGCTTGTTTTTCCTCCGGCAACGCAAAGTCCTCAAAAGAATGAACCGCCTGATGTCGGAAGCAAGCAATTCCCGCTGCGCCGGTGGCGAAGGAGAATGCCGCGAGCGAGCGGCATCCTCCTGTTGGAGCGTCAATTGCCGACAAGCACCTTGTCGACATTCTCGGAGGTCACCGCCAGCCACGGCACGTAGTAATGCTGGTCCTTGCCGTCGTTCCAGGCGAGCTTGCCGCCGTTTACGTCCCAGACAGCCGCGCGCGGCTTGTAGCTGTCGCCGACGATCTTGTGCAGCGCGAGGTCGATCGCCCCTTGCGCCTGTCCGTTGGCATCCTGGAGGATGGACATCGACTGTTCGCCACGCTTGACGGCTTCAAGCGCGTCCTTGATGCCGTCCACGCCGGCGACCGGAACCGCCTTGGGATCCAGGCCGTGGTTGCGGATGCCCTCGATGGCGCCGACGGCCATCTCGTCGTTTTCGGCCAGGACGCCCTGGATCGCATCGCCATGCGAGGTCAGGAAATTCTCCATCAGCGTGATGGCCTCGGCGCGTGACCAGTTGGCGGTGTTCTGCTCCAGGATGGTCACTCCGGGATTTTCCTTCAGCACCTTCTGGATCCCTTCAAGCCGCTGCACCTGGGCCGACTGGCCCAGCATCCCTTCCAGGATCACGACCTTGGCCTGTGGGCCGGCCTTGTCGATCACAGCCTTGGCCAGCATTTCGCCGGCCTCGACATCGTCGGAATTGATGTAGGCGTCGTAGAGTGCGGTGTTGGAAACCATCGTGTTGGAGCCGAACACCGGGATGCCGGCTGCCTTCGCGCGCTCGATCGGTTCATTGCCGGCGTCGATGTCGACCGGGATGAAGATGATCGCGTCGTATTTTTCGGTGATGGCTGTGTCGAACAGGTTCGACTGCGTCAGCACGTCCTGGCGACCGTCGAGAACTGTCAGCGTGGCGGTACCGTCCGCAAGCGCGGGGTGCGCCTTGGCGGCATCGGCCCACAGAACATTGTACTCTGTGTTGAGGCTCTGGACGATCGCCGCGATCTTCAGCGTCTTGGCGTCGGCCGAATTCCCCCCGAACACCATGCCTGCAAGGGCAAGGCCGGCCGCTGCTCCCATCAGGAAGCGTCTTGTCGTTTTCATGTGCATTTCCTCCATGTTGCGTGCGGCCGCGCCGCTTGCGCCTGTTACTCTCTCCCGGCTCGGGAGCGGTCGATCAGCACCGCGAGGACGATGATCGAACCCTTGATGATCTGCTGGTAGTATGAGGACACCCCCATCAGATCGAGACCGTTGCTGATCATGCCGATGATCAGCACGCCCACCAGCGTATAGCCGATGCGGCCGATACCTCCGGTGAGGCTTGTTCCGCCGATGACCACCGCCGCGATGGCATCGAGTTCGTAGCCGATGCCCGCCTGTGGCAGGGCGGACGTGGTGCGGGCCGTCAGCATGACACCCGCGAGACCGGCCAGCGCGCCCATGATGACGTAAACCGAAAAGATGATGCCGGTGGTGTTGATGCCGCTCGTCTTCGCGCTGCGCGGGTTTCCGCCCACCGCATAGACCCGTCTTCCGTAAATGGAGTAGCGCAGGACGATTGCCGCGACAGCGAAGACGACGGCGAAAATGATCACCGGTACCGGTATGCCGAGCACGAGACCCTGGCCGAGCCAGCGGAATTCGAGGCTGAGATTGGGAATCGGGCGGCCGCCGCTGTAAAGCAGCGTCGCGCCGCGCGCCACGCTCAGCATTCCGAGCGTGGCGACGAAGGCCGGCACCTTGAAGTAGGCGATCAGCCCGCCATTGACGGCGCCGCAAAGCGCGCCCACGGCGACGCCGGCCGCGACTGCTAGGAGCGGATTGAACGCATCCGCGCCGGTGACCAGGCTGGCCGCCACGGCGCCGGCCAGCGCCAGGAGCGAACCGATGGAGAGATCGATGCCGGCCGTCAGGATCACGAAGGTCATGCCGACAGCCAGCACACCGTTCATGGAGACCTGCCGCAGAACGTTCAGCAGATTGTTGGTGGACAGGAAGTTCGGCGACGCCAGCGACAACACGACGAACAGGAGGATAAACGAGATGACGATGCCATAACGGGCGATGAACTTTCCCAGGCTCATGCCGCTCATGCTTTGACTGGCGGATACCATTGGATTCTTCTCCACGAAATGGATCGTCTGGCTAGGAAGCCAGATGAACGAGGGTTTCCTGGGTGGCCTCGGGTCCGGCGACCTCGCCTGCGATGCGGCCCCGGCGAAAAACGACGATGCGATCCGCATTGGCGAGGATTTCGGGCACCTCGGACGAGATCATCAGCACGGCGTTTCCCGCCTTCACGAAATTGCCGAGGAAGGCATAGATCTCGCGCTTGGCGCCTTCGTCGACGCCGCGTGTCGGCTCGTCGCAGATCAGGATCCTGGGGTTGGTGTCGACACAGCGCGCAAGGACAACCTTCTGCTGGTTGCCGCCGCTCAGGGATTGGACGGGCAGGTCCGGCGACGCCGTCTTGATGGAGAAGCGCTTGATGTGCTCGACCACGCTCCTGCCTTCCGCCGATCCGTTCATGAAGCCCTTGCGCGCATAATGCGGCAGGTTGGCCACGGTGATGTTGTGGGCGACCGACGCGGTCAGTGACAGGCCCGTCTGCTTGCGGTCCTCCGTGACCAGCGAAATGCCGGCGCCGATGGAATCGGCGGGCGTCTTGAGATCGATGGGCTTGCCCTCGATCAGCACCTGGCCGGAATCCCGCGGCTCGTTTCCGTAGAGCGCATTCACGAACTCGCTGCGACCGGAGCCGAGAAGCCCGTATATACCGACGATCTCTCCCGCATGAACGGTCATGTCGATGTCGGCGAACTTTCCCTTCGATGCAAAGCCGCGGGCTTCGAGCAAGGGTTTCTGCGGGCCGGTATCCTTCGGTTCGCGATGATGGTCCAACAGGTCGCGGCCGACGATCGACCGGATCAGGCCCTTGCGGTCGATTTCGGAAATCGATCCGCCGCCTACGAAACGGCCGTCGCGGAAGACCGTATAATCGTCGGCGATCTCGAAGATCTCGGTCAGGCGGTGCGAGACATAAATGATGCCCACGCCCTCCGCGGTCAGAGTGCGGATCGCGTCGAACAGCATCTGCGCCTCGCGCTCGCCAATGGCCGAGGTAGGCTCGTCCATGATCAGGATGTCGCTGCGGCGGCTGATTGCCTTGGTGATCTCGACGAGTTGGGCCTGCGCGATCGAAAGATCGCGCAGCCGCGCACCAGCGGGGATGTTGAATTTCAACCGCGCCAGGATCGCCTCCGCGTCGCTTAGCATGCACTTGTCGTCGACGAAGAAGCGGCCGCGCCGCTGTTCGCGGCCGAGATAGAGGTTCTCGGCGACGGTCATGTCCAGGAACGGGCTAAGCTCCTGGGTGATGATGGCGATACCCGCATCGAGCGCCTCGGCGGGGGAGGAGAAATTCACCTCCCGGCCTTTCACCGTGACGGATCCGGCGTCGCGCCGCAGCATCCCCATCAACACGCCGAGGAAAGTCGACTTGCCGGCACCGTTGCCACCGCACAAGGCATTGACCGTCCCGGCGCGCAACCGAATCCGCCCGTCGACCAGGGCGGGAACGCCTGCAAAGCTCTTCGCGACATTTTCGGCGCTGAGGAGAAGCGGCGCGGTGGCGCCGTTCTCGTTGGTGATAGCTTCGTTCTGCGTCATCTTCCCGTCCTCCTCGGGATGAGATGGTGCGGGCGCTTGTCGGCCCGCAGCCCTTTCGTCTTCAGGCAGCCTTGTTGATCTCGGCCCGGCGCACGGCTTCTTCCCAACGGCTTTCGATGAAAGCCTTGGCATGCGCGGCGAGCGGATTGTTGTCGGTCCAGGTGTCGCGCCAGATGCCGCACACACGCGACAGGGCTTCATCGACGATGGCGCTGGAGAAGCTCTCGAAGGTGACGTCGCGATTGTGGAAGCCAATGTCCACCAGCGCGGAAAAGATGCTCGCGAAATCGATCGTACCGGTGCCGAGATAGCCGCGGTAGTTCTCGTTGAAGTGGAAATAACCGAGCTTGTCCCCAGCCAGACGGATCGCTTCGGCCTGGCTCGCCTCTTCGATGTTCATGTGGAACGTGTCGAGATGCAGGAAGACGTCGTCGCGGCCGGTGTCCTTGATGAACTTCAGGCCTTGCGCGGTCGTGTTCAAGAGGTTGGACTCGAAGCGGTTCACCACTTCCAGAACGATCTGCACGCCGCTATCCCTGGCCACCTCGGCGGTCGCGGCGATGGCGTCGGCGCTGTTCATCCAGCCGGTTCGTGTGGGCAGCCCGTCATACTTGCCGTGCATCGAATAGAGAATGCCGCCCAATCGGATGCCGCCGATGTCGCGGACCGCCTTGACCGCGTCGGACAAGAGCGCCTTTCCCTTGGTGACCACGGCCTTGTCCTCGCTCGAGACGTCCGCATCCGCCGACAGGCCCATCGTGACCACGATCTCGATGTCCAGTTCCTTGGCTTGCTTCGCCAGGCGGTCGAGGTCGAATTTCTCGGGCCGCAGATAAGCGAACTCGATCAGCCGGTAACCATGATCCGCCGACTTGGCGAGTGCCATTTCCAGGCCCTCCTGGGTCAGGCCGTTTGTCCAGACAAATGAATGGATACCAAGACGCCGCATTCAGATCCTCCGATAATTAGGTTTGCATGTTAAAGATACAAACTTGATCCCTGAATGCCTAAAATTCAGCTCCAGCGCAAGAGGAGTTGTGGCATTGGTCGGCGCGAGCCAATCATGCTGGATTAAAAAAATGCGGAAAAACAGACAGTTGAGGGGCATCATGGAGGTGCGAGAAAATTTTCTCTGACCCATGCGAGAAACGGGATATGCAGCTTTTGACAACAAATATCCCATCACTTGCGCAGACCGAGCGGCATGGACCGTCGCTCGGCGAGATGCAAGGCGAATGCGGAACGAGCAGAACCCGGTCCAACGTTCGTCAGTTCCTGCCAAGGCATTCGCTTGGGACCAGCCGGCGGACGCCCGATCCTCCGGCTTGCCCAAGCGCGCACCCGGACGCGGCGACGCGAAAACCCTCAGCCGGGAAACAGGTCCAGGATCGACGACAGACGGTTGGCACTGAGATCGATGTCGCTGAGCGGGCCGCCGCTGGGGAGATAGCCAACCACGAACAGACCGGCGGCCCGTGCGGCCTTGGTGCCGGTGCGGCTGTCTTCCACAGCGACGACGGATCCCGGAGCTATGGCGAGCTGCCGGCAGGCCTCGCGATAGGGCGTTGGGTCGGGTTTGCCGACCGTAACGTCGTCGAGGCTGATTGTGAGGCTCATATGGTCGAGCACGCCGAGCGCATCGAGATTGGCATTGACGACTTGCCGGCCGGAATTTGACACGCAGACCTGCGGGATGCCGCGGTCAGCCAGGGTCCGGATCGTCTCGACCGCCTCGGGGATCGGGATGGCGTCCGCCCGGTTGGCGACGTAGTGGGCATTGATGGCGGCGAGCCACTCCGCCTGGTCAAGCCCGACTGGGAGGCGCGGACGCAGCATTGTCCAGACGTCGCCCATATGGATGCCGCGAAAGGCTTGGTCGGGCAGGTCGTCAAGATCGACGTTCCAGTTGCGGCAGCCGGCGAGGAGAGATTGATGATGCAACGGCTCGCTGTCGATCAGCGTTCCGTCGATGTCCCAGGCGACGGCGCGATACATCACGATGGCGATCCAGCTTTGGTCGCGCCAGGAGCCGATAGGCGTGTATAGAGATCGCGATAGCGGCGGTAACCGTCGCGGTAGATGTCGGCCTTTCGCGGGTCGGGATGGAGCCGGTCGGCGAAGCTGACGAAACCGGAAACGCCCGACCAGTCGTCGGTCAGGCCGGTGCCTATCGCCGCCGTCCAGGCAGCGCCGATGCAGGAGCCGGGGTGCCCGGTCAGGCGTTGGACCGGCTTTTGCAAGACATCCGCGACAATCTGCATCCAGACCTTGCTGCTTGAGCCGCCGTCGGAGGCGAGATAGCGCTCGGTCCGATGGCCCATGTCGTTGAGCACCTCGACATGATGCGCGATGGCAAAGGCATAGGCCTCGAGCAAAGCGCGCCAGACATGGCCGATATCGTGCGAAAGCGTCAGGCCGTCGATCACGCCGCGGGCCGCTGGATCATGGATCGGCGTCTTCTCGCCAAGGAAATAGGGCAGGATGATGAGGCCGTCGGCACCGGCGGGACGCTCTGCCGCCAGCGCATCGAGCCGCTGGTGTACGGAAATACCCTCGGCCTGTGCCGCGGCCATCTCGCCGCCGGCGAAATTGCGTACGAACCAGTTGAGGGCGGAGCCGCCTGTCGACATGCAGCCATTGGGCATGAACAGGCCCGGCACCAGGTGATAATCGAGATACATGCGCGGATCGGGCTTGATCTGATCGGTAGCGATCAGGATATCGACCGAGCCGCCGAATTTCAGGAGGACATCGCCCGGCTTGGCGACGCCGGCGCCAAGCGCGGAGGCGATCATGTCGGCTGCACCGCCGACGACCGGTGTCCCCGCCATCAGGCCGGTCTCATCGGCGGCCTTCGCCGAGACGGAACCGAGGATCTCATGCGAGGCGATCTTTCGTGGCACGGCCGAGCGCGGTATGTGCGCGAGCGCCACCAGATCATCGTCGATCCGGTGCGTCGAAACATCGACGAAGCCGGCCTCCAGCGCCCAGTTCTGCTCGACCGCACGTTCGCCGGTGAGGCGCCAGTTGATATAATCGTAGGAGCCGAAAACGGTGGCGATGCGGCCGAACACCTCCGGCTCGTGACGCTCAATCCAGCGCAGCTTTGCGGTGACGAGCTGTTGGTTGATGCCGTTGCCGGCCTTGGTGATGAAAGCCGTCTCATCGCATTCGGTCCGCAGTTCGGCCACTTCGGCGCCACAGCGGCCGTCGCTCTGCTGGATGCTCGGCCGCAGCACTTCGCCCTTCTCGTTCAGAAGAACGACCGCCGGCAGCATGCCGGTGGTGCCGACCGCCACGATTTCCTCGGCCTTGATGCCGCTGGTCCTGAGCAACTCCTGCACGATGCCGCGGACATTGGTCCACCATTGCGCGGGATCTTCCTCGGCCCAGCCCGCATGCTCGGAGTGCAGCGTGACGGGGCGCGAGGCGAGGCCCAGCACCTGATCGGGAAGCCGGATCAGGATGCCGATCGTCGAGGTGGTGCCGATATCGAGACCGAGAACGAACGCCATGTCGAATCCATTGAAATGCTGGGAAGGGCAGGCGGGCGAAACCTGTCTGCCTCGTTGTGTCGCACTGCTCGATGCCAGTCGATCATTCCGGCCGCCGGCCTGCAACGATCGATATGATCACCGCGAGCCGGCGCGATGGCCGGCATCGCCGTGGAAGCCGTCCTCAGCGCAAAGTGGCGACAACATCCATGAAGCGCTTGACCCGATCGCCGTCGACGGCGTTCCAGGTATTGCCATCGATCTTGAAATGGGTCCCGATCACGACGCCGCTCGCCAGCGAAAGGACGTCGCGGACATTGTCGATGTTCACGCCGGTGTTGGCGAAGACCGGCACGTCCTTGATCGTCTCGCAGACGCTGCGCAGGTGGGACTGGTCGGCCGGCTGGCCGGTGATCGGACCGGAGACGAGGATCGCGTCTGCCATCGACGAGAACACCGCGCTCTTGGCACGCAATTCAATCGGGCGCTGGTCGAGCGAGTGTGCGAACTCGGCATTGATGTTGAAGAGAAGCTTCATGTCGTCGCGACCAAGGTTGTGCCGCAGGCGCGAGGCGGCGGCGCAATCGGGCTCCCACAAGCCCATATCGGAAGCGAACAGGCCGGTGAAGATCTCGCGCACGAAACGGGCTCCGGTGGCGGCTCCGATCGCGACGCTGGCAGTCGGATCCCAGAGATAGTTGACGCCAAACGGCACTTTCAGCTCGGGCTTCACCGCCTGGACGATGGCAGTCATGGCGGCAATGCCCTCGGGCGGCGCCTTGAAGACATAGGGGCGGTCGTTCTCGTTGCCGAACATGATGGCATCGACGCCGCCGTTCTGCAGCTTGCGGATGTCGGAGAGTACGCCATCGATCAGCTTGTCGAGGCCGCCATCGGCATCATAGAGGGGCGTTCCCGGCAGGGCACCGATATGTGCCATCGAGATGACAGCCTTCTTCTTGTCGCCGAAAAATTCAAATACCATCGAGTCTTCTCCTTGGGGATAAAGTGAAATGGCGCGCCTCAGTCGCGCGTCAGTGGCGGCGCGATGCGCAGGTCGACCTTGGCCGCGGCGAGCGCCGCGACGATCTTGGCCGGCGGCTCGGCATCGGTGATGAGGATGTCGAAGTCCGACAGTGGCGCTATCCGCACCAGCGACATGCGCAGGAATTTGGCGGAATCGCACAGGACGATCTTGGTGCCTGACCGCCTCAGATAGGCGCGCTTCATATCGGTATCATCGAAGGAATAATCGAAGAGGCCGTCCGCTGTGATACCGGAGACGCCGATCACGGCGACATCGAACCACAGCGCCTCGAACTGGGCGATGGCCGCAGGCCCGCCGGTCGACATCTCGTCGGCCCGTACGCGGCCGCCGGCAACATAGACTTCGGGCACACCGCCATTCAGCGCCGCCGCGATCCTGAGGCTGTTGGTGAACACCTTGGCGTGCGGAAGGTCCCTGAGGTGCTCGGCCATCAGATAGGTGGTGGTGCCGACATCCAAAGCGATCGTGCGGTATCCCGAAACCAGCGCGGCCGCGGCCGCGGCAATCGCGGCCTTCGGGTCGCGGCGCTGGCGCAAGCGCGAATCGAAACTCGGCTCTTCGCTGTCCATGGCGACCAGCGGCGGGTTGTCGGCCTCGATCGCGCCGCCATGGATTCGGACCAGCCTACCCTCGCGTTCCAGTTCGACGAGATCGCGGCGGATCGTCATGTCGGAAACGGCAAGTTCGGCCGCTGCCGCGGCGACGGTGAGCGACCCCGTCCGGCGCAGCAAAGCCAGGATGCGTGCCTGCCGGTCGTGCGCGAGAAGGCGCTGACGATCGGCGTCGCGCGGTGCGCCATGCGGCGATGTCTCAGGAAGGGTGGTGTCGTCTGCCATCGATGTATCCGGTGGGTAAGCCGCCGACGAAGCGGTCTGCTGATCTTCACACTACCGCATGATCAAACATTTTCAAACAAAAATATGTTTGCAGTGTTCGATTTTATTGGTATGCATCTCGATATCAACAAAATGCGTTCCGCCATCAAGCAGAGAGAATACGACCATGCCGGCTGTCTCCGTCACGCCTCCCGTGCTTGCCGAACTCGCGGGCAAGCGAGCCTTCGTGACGGGCGGTGGCGCGGGGATCGGCCGGGCGATCGCGACCGCCCTGACGCGGCAGGGCGTCGCCGTGGCGATCGGCGATCTGGATCCCAAGGCGGCACGTCAGGCGGCTGAGGAAATTGGTGGCGGTGCCGCCGCCGTCACGGTCGATGTCCGCCGCCGCGATTCCGTCGAGGCGGCCTTTGCCACCGTACTGGAAGCGCTTGGCGGCTGCGACATCCTGATCGCCAATGCCGGCGTGTCCACCATGCAGCACGCGCTCGATCTGACCGATGAGGAGTGGGACTTCAACTTTTCGGTCAATTCCCGCGGTGTATTCCTGGCAAATCAGATCGCTGGACGGCACTTTGTCAAGCAGGGCACGGGCTGCATCGTCAACACCGCCTCGCTTGCCGCGAAGGTCGGTGCGCCGCTCCTGGCGCATTATTCGGCATCCAAGTTCGCCGTGCTCGGCTGGACGCAGGCCTTTGCCCGCGAGCTCGCGCCCAAGGGGATACGCGTCAATGCCGTCTGTCCGGGGTTCGTCAAGACCGGCATGCAGTCGCGCGAAGTCGAATGGGAGGCGCATCTGCGGCAAGTCACGCCCGAACGGGTGGTCGCCGACTATATTGCGCAGACGCCGCTCGGCCGGCTCGAGCTGCCGGAGGATGTCGCCGACGTCGTCGTGTTCCTCTGCTCGGATCAAGCCCGCTTCATGACCGGCCAGGGCGTCAACGTGACCGGCGGCGTCTACATGACCTGACGGCTTTCGGCGGCTGTAGCCGGATCCTGATGCGGGCACGCGCCTATCCAAAAAAGTGAACACATATGATCAGAAGTTAGGCTTTTAATGTTATATTTTGTTCTCTAAGATGACCGTTCGCTCGACTTCGGCCTTCGGCGTCAGCCGGGTCAGACGGGTTCATGAGGAAAGTCTATGGCGTCTATCGAGCTCGATCGCGTTTCCAAGCTCTACGGCAATGGCAATTACGGGGTGCATGAGGTCGATCTCACCATTCCCGATGGTGAATTCGTGATCTTTCTCGGTCCGTCGGGATGCGGCAAGTCGACGACGCTGCGGATGATTGCCGGCCTGGAGAGTATCTCCTCCGGCGATCTTCGCATCGGTGGCAAGAGCGTCGCCAATGTCGCGCCGCGCGACCGAAACGTCGCCGTGGTGTTCCAGAGCTACGCGCTCTATCCGCATATGTCGGTGCGGCAGAATATGGCCTTCGGGTTGAAGATGCGCGGCACCGACGCGGCGGTTATCGATGCCAAGATTGCAGACGCCGCTAACCTGCTCGGTCTGCAGAATCTTCTCGGCCGCAAGCCGGCAGCGCTTTCGGGTGGCCAGCGGCAGCGTGTCGCGCTCGGCCGGGCGATCGTTCGCGAACCGGCGGCCTTCCTGCTTGACGAACCGCTGTCCAATCTCGATGCGCAACTGCGTGCCGAGATGCGGCTCGAACTCGTGAAGCTGCACCGGCGCCTCGGCCGCACCATCGTCCATGTCACCCACGACCAGGTCGAGGCGATGACCATGGGCGATCGCATATGCATCATGCGCGATGGTCGCCTGATCCAGGCCGGCCGGCCGCTTGAAGTCTATGCCGACCCGGTCAACACCTTCGTCGCACGCTTCCTGGCGACGCCGCCGATGAACCTCATTCCGGCCACGCTTCAGGCCGCACCTGGCGAAGGGCTCTCCGTCCTGACCGACAGTGGTGCCGTGCTTGCCGTCCCCGCCCGCCACCGCAACGCTTATGGCGAGCGTGCCGGGCGCCGCGTCATTCTGGGCGTGCGGGCCGAGGATTTCCACGAAAGCCCCGACAAGCCGGACTGGCAGAAGATTGCCGTACGGGTTGTGGCCGTCGAGGCTCTCGGCGCCGAGAACGTCCTGATCGGCCAGATTGCCGGTCAGGCCACCGGCAGGGATGATGCTCACCCCGCGGGGGGCGACAAGCCGTTGGAGATCGCCGCCCGCCTCAGCCGTTATTTCACGGCGCCCGTCGGCTCGATGGTCGAACTCTACATCGACCCGCTGCCGATGCACCTCTTTGATCCCGAAACCGAACTGGTCATCGCGCGGCCGAGCCTCATGGGGGCCACGCGATGACCAGCATGGACAGAAACGAACGGCCGGCCTTTCGTCGCCGCTTCGGCTTGCATTTCGGGCTGATTGTCGTCTGCGCCATCGTGCTGCTGCCGCCGCTCTGGGTGCTGCGGACAAGCTTCGTCCCCGAGCAGTTGTCCTACAGCAACGAGCTGATGCCGGCCTTTACGACGGACAATTATTCGGCGCTGCTGTCGAGCCGCTTCGGTCAATCCTACCTCAACAGCCTGATCGTCGCGCTCGGCTCGGTTCTGCTCGCATTGCCTTTTGCCGCCACCACCGGCTATGCCTTCGCCCGCTTCCGCACGGGCGGTCGTTGGGCGCGTTTTGCCGTTCTGGCGACGCAGATGTTGCCGCCCGTGGCGCTGGTGCTGCCGACCTTCACGCTGTTCCGAAGCCTGGAGCTCAGCAATTCGCTGACGGGGCTGATCATCGTCTATGCCGCGCTCAACCTGCCTTTCCTGACCTGGATACTGGTGGGCTTCTTCGAGGGCATTCCAGTGGATCTGGAATGGGCGGCGATGACCGACGGCGCGACCGCCTGGGGCGCCTTCTGGCGTATTGTCCTGCCGGTGTCGATGCCCGGTATCGCGGCCGCCGGCGTGCTCGGCTTTATCCTGGCGTGGAATGAGTTTTTGTTTGCCCTGGTTTTGAGCGGGCCGAAGACGGCAACCATACCGGTTGCGCTTGCGGCGTTGCAGACCTCGAACGGCGTCCAGATCGCCAAGGTTTCTGCCGGCGTCGTCCTTGCCATCCTGCCGCTGGTCGTGGCTTCCCGCTTCATCCAGCGTTTCATCGTCCAGGGCTTGACGTTCGGCAGCGTGAAATAGGCCGGCCGCTCCGAGAGCCGACATGGCTCGCTAGCCGGTTATGAAATCGTGGCGGGATCACCGCCGCGTCCAGAGGGAAAGAGGAGTAGAGAGTTATGACTTGGAACAAGCAGACCTTGATCAAAATGCTGATGACGGCCGTGAGCGGGGCAGCTGTTGTCAGCGCATCGCTTCCGGCCAGGGCGGCTGAGCCCATCACCTTGCACGCCTTGATGGAGGACGTGCCGGAAACCAAGATCATTGAAGCGCTGTTGCCCGAATTCGAGAAGCAGACCGGCATCAAGGTCGAGTTTGAGAAGATCGGCTATCCTGACATGCACGACAAGCTGGTGTCGCAGCTGACCGCGCCGCAGAGCTACTACAATGTGCTCGAGGTCGACTTCCTGTGGGCCGGCGAATTTCCGGCGGCCGGCTGGCTGGCCGACCTGAAACCCTTCGTCGAGAAATCCAAATACGATCTGAGCCCCTTCATTCCCTCGACGCTTGACCTGCTCGGCCGAACCAAGGACCAGCTGTTCCTGGTGCCCATGTACAACTACTCGATGGGCCTCCTCTACCGGAAGGACCTGATCGGCGACGAGAAGCTCAAGGCCGCCTACAAGACGGCAACCGGCAAGGAGCTCGCTTTGCCGACGACGCTCGAAGATTATGTGGCGATTTCCAAATTCATGAAGGCCAATGCCGGTGTCGCCGGGGCCGCGATGCAGGGCCAGCGCGGCGATCCCAACAGCATGGAATTCTCCAACTATCTGTTCTCCGCCGGCGGCAGCTATCTCAATGCCGACGGCAAGGCGAGCCTCGACACGGCAGAGGCCAAGAAGGCGCTCGATCTCTATGTCGACAACATCCAGCGCGGCGCCCAGCAGGGTGCCGTGTCGGCCACGCTCGACGACACCATGCGTCTGATGTGCAGCGGTTCCGCCTTCAGCATGGTCACCTATTGGTGGATGCTGCCGCAGATGGACGATGCCGTGAAGTGTCCGACGGTCGCCGGCAAGGTCGGCCTGTCGGTGATGCCGGGCGGCCATGGCGAGAGCGGCGGTTGGGGCTGGGGCATTCCCAAGAACACGTCGCCGGAAGAGCAGGAAGCCGCCTGGACCTTCATCCAGTGGGTGCAGAGCAAGGATGTTTCGGTGAAGCGCGCGCTCGAGGGCCACGCGCCCGTGCGCAGCGATGTCTATGCCGATGCGGCGGTGCTGGCGAAATATCCCTTCTACAAGACCGCCCAGGATGTGGTGGCGACCGGCAAGTCGTTCCCGATCTTCACCTATTCGGCGCAATACGAGGATCTGCTCGGTACCCAGCTTTCGCTGGCGGCTGGTGGCCAGGCGACATCGGACGCGGCGCTGAAGGCAGCTTCCGACGGCCTGCAGGGGCTCCTCGACAAATAGCGGTCCGGCTCGGCAAGGAGACCCGGCGCGGCGATGTCAGCCGCGCCGGATTTTCCAGACCCCGGATCTTGACGAGATCAGCAACGCCACCCCCACCAAGGCTCGGCCACGATGCACAATGCGATCAAAAAAGGATGGGCTGCCCGTGGCCGCGAGTGGCGGACCGGCTGGGCCTTTGCCTTGCCCGGCCTGCTGCTGCTGGCGATCGTGATGGGCTTTCCCCTGGCCTATGCCTGCATCCTCTCGATCTCCTCGATGACCTTGATCAAGCCGCAGCTCCTGCCGCTTGTCGGGTTCAAGAATTTCGCTTCGATGATCGGCGATGAGCTGTTCTGGAACGCGCTCTGGCTCACCGTGCGCTATTCGGCGGTGACCGTGGTCGGCGAATTCGTGATCGGGCTCGGCATTGCCCTGATGCTCAACCGGACGGTCCGGATGAAGCCGGTCTATTTCGCGGTTCTGACCATTCCCATGGCGATGTCGCCGATCAGCGTCGCCCTGATCTGGCGCATGCTGCTCCAGCCCAATCTCGGCATCGCCAATCATCTCATGGAGATATCAGGCCTGCCGCGCCTCGACTGGCTAGGCACGCCAGGCATGGCACTCTGGACGATGGCGGCGATCGACATCTGGCAGCAAATGTCCTTCGTCGTGCTGATCCTCGCCGCCGGGCTCGCCGCTTTGCCGCGCGATCCCTATGAGGCTGCTGAAGTGGACGGCGCGCGCGGCTGGCAGCAATTCTTCTACATCACGCTGCCGATGCTTCGGCCGGTCGCGGCGATCACCATCATCATCCAGCTGATCAACGAATTCCGGACCTACGATCTGCCCTATGTCCTGACCAAGGGCGGGCCAGGCAACGCGACCGAAGTGCTGAGCTTCTTTGCCTATCGCCGTGCCTTTCTCGGCCTTTCGCTCAACGAAGGCGCGGCAGCCGCGTTCGTGCTGCTGCTGATCGTGCTTCTGCTCACCGTGATCTTCTTCGCCGTCCTCGAACGCTCGCAATCGGGAGAGGGCCGGAAGTAGGGCTGTTAAGCCTTGAGCAATCTATGCGGTCTATCCTGGCCTGCAGATTGTCGAGGGAACATGAAACGCCAGCCGCTTCTGCTTTTCGCCTTTCCGTTTCTCATTCTGGCGGTCCTGGCAGGGGAGCGCATGGCGACCTTGTTGCTGGGCATCTATCCAGCCAGCCCCACCGCATGGTGGCTATGGCTTGAACTGCGCCCCTTGTCGACGGTGCTTTGGCAGCAGGTGGATGTCTGGCTGGGCGGTTCCATGGCTTTCGAAGCCGCTATCCTTGCCGCCGCATCGATCGTCTGCTGGATGGCGTGCCACGCCAAGCGGTCGGCTTTCTTCTTCCTCGCCAACCATATCGCCCTGATTTTCGCCGGGCTGATGATCGCGGTCGGCAGCCATTCGGAAACGGCAAGCACGATTGCCGAATTCACGTCGCCCAAGGGTCTTCCCTATTCGCTGGCCGTCGATTTCACCTTCAAGAACAGCTTGGTGCTGCTTTTGGGCTTCGTGGCCTGTGCCTACTGCCACATCGCCTTTCTCACCGAGGCGCGGGAGCGGTCCGTCCGGGCCATCCGCATCCTGGCGCTGCAGCGCGATCTTTAGATCCGTCCAAGCGGCCTTCGTTCAGCCACGCCCGAAGTCTAGTTGATCCGGCGGTAATAGACCTTGCCGTCGGGCTGCTGGATGCGCTGGTAATTGGAGCTGGGAGCAGGGGGCGACGCCGATGCGATTCTCCTCCTGGGTGCGGGCGCTTCGATGACGCCGGGTTCGCTCGCGCTCTCGCCGCCGAGGGCTTCGGGCGCTTGCGCCAGCGTGCTGGTGGCGATCTCGGAGGGTTCTTCCGCACCCGGCATGGCCTCGCCGCCGGCGACCGGCATAGTCTGCCCCAGCCGGGCAATGCTGGCATCGATCTCGTTGAAGCTGCCTTGCAACTGGCTGTCCAGTTTCTCGAACCGGCTCTGAAAACCGTTGTTGACTGTGTCGAGCCGGGCCGCGATCCGCTGCTCGAACGCGCCGAGCTGCTCCAGCCGCGCCTCGACGAAACGCAGGTCGCTCATGCCCCGATAGAGATAGACCGCGGCCGCCATGTTGACCGTGGTGATCAAAAGCGCGCCACCGGCGACGATGACGGCGATCGTCTTTGCCTTGCTGGGTTTCCCGGTGGCAGCCGGTTCGCGCTGTTCCTGGTTTCCGATATCGATCGCCGGCATGTCCGGTTCGCTGATCATCGTCATTGGACCACCACCTTTGCGCCGACCGCGACGCGTTTGAAAAGATCGATCACATCCGTGTTGGTGAGGCGAAAACAGCCCGATGTCCCGTCGAAGCCGACACCCGACGGGTCGTTGGTGCCGTGTATGCGGTAGAGCGTGTCGCGCCCGTCCCGCGACAGGTAGAGCGCCCTTGCGCCGAGCGGGTTGTAGGGGCCGGCGGGCACCATTTTCGGCAGCTCCGGCTGGCGGGCCCGCATTTCCTGCGGCGGGCGCCACTCCGGCCATTCGGTCTTCGCCCCGACCTTGACGATGCCGGTCCAGCCGAACCCGTCGCGCCCGACGCTGATCTGGTAGCGCAGCGCCTGGCCCTGGCGGGTCACCAGGTAAAGCGCCTTCTCGTCCTTGCGGATGATGATCGTTCCCGGCTGCTCGGCGGTTCTAAAGGCGACGGCCTTGCGCAGGCTGGGCCCCATCGCCGGCAGCGGCGGCCGCTCCGAAAGTGCTGATCGCGCCTCGGCGAAGCCGTGGACGGACAGCGCCAGCGCCACGCCGAGCACGCAGGCGCCGGCGAGCTTTGGGGCGATCCGATATCTATCGGGCAGCGTCATCGAGCCGCTCTTTGAACATCCGCTTCAGATCCTTGTTGAAGCGCGCCCGCCCATCCACTTCGGAAGGCGGGATGGCCCTGTTCAGCGCATCGGTCAGAAGCGCATTGTCCAGCGCCACCGACTTGATGTGCGGCGCCTTGAAGATCTTTTCGAGCTCGCTGCGCGAAAAATGGTTCCCGAACCATTTGCGCTTGTGCTTGTTGGCGACCAGCGTGATGCTGACCGCATTGCCGCGCAGCTCGCGGATCTTCTTGTAGAGCCGCTTGCCCTGCCGCAGCGAAGCGACATTGAGTTCGAACACGATGAAGATCTCGTCGCTCGTCGACAGCACGGAATTGTGCCAGGGCGTTTCCAGATTGGGCAGGTCGATGACGATGTCGTCGAAGCGGTAGGCGACGAGGTCGAGCAGCCGGAAGACGAAATCGCTGCCATGCGGCTCGAACGGCAGTTGCGGCCGCTCGAATGCGTAGAGGGTGAGGCCGGACGGGCGCGACAGCTTGATGACGTCCATCAGCTCGACATCGAGCCGCTCCGGCTGGCCGATGATGCCGGCAAGGTCGAACTGGTTGAACAGATTGAGATAGGCGCCGCAATTGGCGCTCTGGAAATCCAGGTCGACGAGACAGGTGGACGCGGCGCGCTCAGCCGATTTCGACGCCAGGAATTCGGCAGCCGACAGCGCCAGCGTCGTGGCGCCGGCGCCGCCGCTGGCGCTGATGAAGGTGATGATCCGGCTCTTGGTTCCCTGGTTGCCGGTGTCGTGGAAGGTCACCGCGTTGAGCAGTTCCTTGCCGTCGAGCGGCTTGTGCAGCCAGTCCGAGGCGTTCATGCGCACCAAAACGCGCGTCTGCTCCGAGCTCAGCTCGTCGGAAACCGCGATCAGCGGCACGCTGGCCCACAGCGCGCGCGCCTCGACGATGCCGGGCCTGCCGAGCAGCTCGCCATTGCCGAGATCGAGGATGACGATGCCCGGGCGTGTGTCCGCCGGCGGTCCTTTCAGAAAATCGCTCGTCTCGGAAACCCTGACGTCATAGATCGCCAGCGCATCGAGCCGCGTCGCCACATCGCGCTTGAAATTCGGATCCGACGAAAACAGCGCCACCTGCTTGCGCTTGGTCGGCGTGACCTTGGTGTTGATGGCGTTCATGGCCAGGTACTCTTCAAATCTTCGCCCGTGACTGTGCTCAGCATGGAGGGCATGGTGATGTTTCCGAATCCGAGCAGTCCGCCCAGGAAGAAGAATTGGAAGGGATGGTTGGTGATGCTGACGGTGATGGTAGGCACCGCCCCGCTGGGTCGCGTCCAGTAGCCGAGGCCGGACGCCTGGTATTGAATCCTGACTTCGGACTTGGCCAGCATCGGCAGGAATGTCTGCATTCCGGCCCGGCTGCTGTTGCCGCTAAAAATGAAATTAAAGGCATCTTGGCTTACATTGAGGTTCTGGCATGTAGCGCCTGTGCCGCAAACGCAAGAGACACTTCCAGCGGTGTTGGCGGTGCAGATATAGTTGTAAGTGTTTGCCGGGACCGCAGTGCCAACTTTAGTTAGGTCAGTCTGCGTTATCGTCTCGGCCAGGAGCCCGCTGGCGACAGGTGTTGAGATCTGCGCCAGCCTTGCGCCGGCTTGCACCGCTTTATTCCCGGCATTCCATTGGTAAAAGGCGTAGCCGAAATCGACGAAGCCAAGCAGAAGCGTCAACAGCAGCGGCATCACTATGGCCATTTCGACCATTGTCGTTCCGGACTGGCTAGCCCAAAACTTGGTGCGTTCCATCACCATCCAATGACCCGTTCCTGATGGGATACACTGAGGGTCAGGGCTCCAAAGCCAAGATACGACCAGAATCCAACGTCCGGATAAGAATAGGACGTGCTGACGTCCACGACATCGACTTTGGTCGTGCTGCTGAGATAAAGCTGCGTGCCCGTGGCGGCATCAACCGCGTCCAGCGAGACCGCCTTGGTGATGTCAACTGTCGCTGGAAGCCATCCGGTCACCCGGGCGTTGCCGCTATCGACCGTCCCATAGGCAGCAAGGTTTTGAGCCCGCGCCTTGCAAGTCGCCCAGTCGCTGCTGCATCGTGCCATGTAGCGCCCCGCATCCTCAACGCCGGCTTCGAGAAGCAGCCGGGTGTTCAGGATATTGGAGAACTCGAACACACCGGCCGATAACAGCAAGACGAGTGGTATGGTGATCGCGGCTTCCACCAAAGCGGCGCCACTTTCGTCGACTTGGAACCGTCCAATGATTTTGCCGAACCTGGTCATGTCAACGCTACCGATACAACTGGGCTTCGTTGCGAAATGCTTTGTCGACCAGGGTGTTGTTCGCGAACCCGCCATCAACGTCGACGATCTCCAGGCTGATAGGCTTCTCGGCGCCGGTGCCGTCTGGGTCGTCACTCGGGTTGGATTTCGCAATTGGCGCGACCAAGAAAACACTGGCATATCCGTCCGGCTTCAGCTGCGTATGCCCGTTGATCTTGGCCTGGTTGGCGATGCAGTCGACGATCGCCATGTTGAGCAGCCGCCGATCGGGATCCGCAGTCGGGGTCGCGCCATTGAAGCAGGCAGGCGTTCCTCTCTCGTTTGATGGACCCTTTGATTTGTCTGCAACAAGACCAGTGGTCGCGATTTCATATTTGTAGACATCGTATCGAGACGCCGGTGCCGTCTTCGATACCGGGTTGGTAGAACTGGGGATGTTAGGGACGCTGGCTTTGTGATTGCTACTCCAATAATTGCCGTAGAATGTCGTGGCGTTGGTGATCTTCTGCGAATATGCGTTGTTGCCAGCGTCCCATACGCCGGGCGGGAGCGGCAGTGCCGATGCCGGGGGGCCGTCGGTTGCAGGATCGTATTTGTTGCACGTATTGCTTTGCTGTCCCTTGCGAACATTGCTTGCCGGTCGATACGCCCAGTCCTTGTTATATTTATTGAGAGACCCGCTGTAGAGATCAAAGCGGACGTTAAGGCCTGCGCTTACTTGGCCCAAGGTCACACCGGTTTTTGTGGTGATTGCATTCCGGTTGTAGCAAGTGCCGGCTGTTCCCATTGCTATGGCATCGCGCAGCGAAGTGAGGCTGTTGTCGAGCAGGCCGAAGTTACCGGGACCAGGATTGCTGTCGACCTTAAGGATACGGAACTCGCGACTGTAGGTATCGCCCGACGCGAATGCCTGCTGGATGGTCTTGCTGGTCAGCGGGTCGGTCGTCTCGAACGGATTGCACATGAAGATTGGCACCGTTTCGCAGATCGACTGGACAAATCCGGCCACAGCCTGAGGTCTGATATCGAAGGTGTTATTGCCGCCAAGAAAGCTTGCTGGAAAGATCGCCTCAAAGGCCCCGGCACCATCTGCCGCCGCGACGGACGGATTCACGGTCACCAAGGAGAACGACACGGCTTTGGGATCGGTGCTTGACCAGTCATGGCCATTAGCGTCGACACCAGCGGCATTCAACCCGATGCTGTCGTCGGCAGGTATCCCGGTTAAATATTTAATGGTCACATCAGCCAAAGCGAGCGTATGATTGCCAGATGTTGAAAACTTTGTTTTGTTGGTGAGAAGTGTCGTCTTTGCCAGTTCGGCTCGGGTGATCGAATCCGATCTGCCATCAAGTTCCGCGGCTGTCGCAAGCGCAAGCGCATCGATACCTTTCTGCAGATCGTTATGCAGTCCGTTGGCCCTGCTCATATCGATAGCCAGCAGAGCAAAGCCGATAAGCACGGGCAGCGTGATCGCCACGAGGATCATCGCGACGCCGCGTTGATCGTTCCAGAAGGCACGAATGGTCCCCAACATGACCTTACTCTCTGCTTTCTTGCGCCAGAGCCCCTCGCATGCCCGGCGCCCTCCGCATCCTTCCGTTCAGTTCACTGCGTCGTCACGCCCGACCCGCCCACATTGACCGTGATCGCCGGCGGCGGTGGCGGTGGCGGTGGATATTTGTAGCCCTGGGCAACGGCGGCGGCGCGCGCGCCGTCGCCTTCGATCTTCGTATTCCTTGAGTTCGGATTGAGTGGGTCGATCGTCTGCAGCAGCGAATTGTATTTCTGCGTGTCGCCGGCGGCCAGGGTCACCGAATCGTAGTGGTTCAGATAGTCCGCGGCGCAGCCCGACAGCGCGCTGGCGCACAGGATAAGGATCAAGGCGCTATTTCTTGACATAGAGCATCTTGTCCTTCGATTTGAAGTCGAGCATGTGGCCATAGGGGCCGGTGACACCTTCGCCCAGTTCATATTTGCGCACCATGTCCTTGGTCACTTCGAGCTGGCCGAGCACGAAGAATTCCGGATCGTTGGCGGGCCGCGTCTTGTCGAACGGCGTCGCCAGCTGTTCGCCGGGCTTCACCGGCCGCACGATGTGTGGCGTGACAATGACCACCAGCTCGGTTTCTTCCTTCTGGCTGCTCGAATTGCGAAACAGCGTCCCGATGACAGGCACTTGGCCAAGCCATGGCACCTGGTTCTGCTGCTTGGTGGTTTTGCTTGACAGCAGCCCGCCGACGGCGAAGCTCTGGCCGTCGCGCAGTTCGACCACGGTTGTCAGCTTGCGATTGGTGAAGATCGGGTCGCCGGCGGTGGTGAAGCCGGTCAGGTCGCTGACCTCTGGCGCCAGCCTGATGTGGATCTTGCCTTCGTCAAGTACAACCGGCGTGAACACGAGATTGACGCCGAACTGCTTGTAATCGATCTGGATCAGTCCATCCTTGTCGACGCTACGGATGGGGACTTCGCCTCCGGCGTTGAAACTGGCCGGCTCGCCCGATAGCGTGGTGAGGTTCGGCTCGGCCAGCGTGCGAACCACGCCCTTGGCCTCAAGCGCCTCGATGATCAGGTCGACCTTGATGTTGCTGTCTATCACGCGGGTGATCAGCGCCGCGAAGGGATTGGTGTTCGACAGTAGGCCGCTGACCAGGTCGCCCGCGCCAAGCTCTGCTCCGTCCTTGTCGACTGTGGCAATGCCGGTTCCAACTCGGCTCGTCCCACTCCCGTTCGTGCTCTTGATTGAAACGCCGAGATCGCGGCCTGTATTGCGTTTGGCTTCCAGCACGCGCACTTCCAGATTGACCTGCTGGCTGTCGTCTACGATGACCGAGTTGATGACAGCGTCCGGACCATATTGCTGCGCAACCTCCAGGATCGACGCCAGCGTGGCGCCGTCCTTGACATGGCCGCCAAGCCTGACCTTGCCATTGACCGAGCCCACTTCGATGCGCGACTTTGGCGCGACCTGGCGGATCGCCTGCGCCATGTCGCTGACATCGACGCCGACCTCGATCTGGAGGGCGCCGAGCGAGCGCTTATCGGTGGAGAACAGATTAACCGTGGTGGTGCCGGCGCCCTTACCGATGACGTAGAGCGTGCGGTCGGTCATTGGCTGGGCATCGGCGATCTTCTCGTCGCCAACGACGATGTCGCCCAGATTGGCACTCACCTGGATCGTCACCGATTGCGACATCGGCAGGAAAATCCGATGAACGCTGGGGGTCGACACATCGATGAAGCGGTCGGCCGCATTGGCCGCCAGGCCCGACAGCAACAGCGCCCCTAGGCACGACAACGCGGCCGTCGCTATCCCTAAGCAATATCCCCGCATCCCCGTCTCCCCACTCGCTGCCGGTGGCAGTCCCGTTTATTAGCCGCACCTTATCATGGTTGTCGCGGCACGTCATATGTCTCGAGCTTCACACCCCGAAAAACGCCGATCGTTGCCCGCGCCGGCGGCTCAGGCTGCACATATTTGACCACTTCCTTGACGACCGGCTGCGGTGCCGCCATCACGATCGGAGCAATCTTTACCTTGCCCAACTCGTCGAGGCGGCTTCCCACCCGCTCCACAGCCTGGGTCAACCCGGCAATCTTGTCCTCGGCGCGCTTGCGCTCGGCTGCTGCCTCCGCTTCCGCTGCTGCCTTCTTGTCGAGCTCCGCCTGCCTGGCGGCGACATCGGCCGGCGTTTCGCCGGTCAGGTCGGAAAGCGTCACCCGCTCGGTCATTTCGCCCTTGCTGGCGGCGGCCTGGCGAAGCGCCAGCGACAATTGGCCGGCGCCTGCCGCAAGCGTCAGCTTCTGCGCGTCCTTGGTGCTGGCTTCCAGCGTTACGGACTTCACCACGGTTGGGCTGTCCTTGCTCACATCGGCCACCTGGTCGATGGCGAGCACCTTCATGCTCTGCAGCAGCACATCGACGAAACTCTTGTCCGCTCCATCATCGCCGCGCACCGTTCGCGTCAGCAGCACATCGACCCGGTCACCCGGGAAGACGAAGCCGGCGACGCCGAGCACGTCGTTCACCCTGATGGAAACAGCTTTCATGCCTTCGCCAAGCACCGCCGAAAGCGTGGCGCGTTGGCCTGGGCCAGTGATCTTGCTGGCGAGGACTGGTTCGTTGGCGCTAATGGTTTGAAGCGCCTGCCTGATGCCTTCGCCGGCCAAGGCCTCTTTCGTTGTCTTGAAGGCGCCAGTTGGAATCGAGCCCGCCGGCCATGCGACTTCGCGCAATTTGTCTGCGCTAAGCGTATCGCCGAACTTCAGCGGCATTGCCGCAACGACGACAGTGCTGCCTTGAACAATGCCCGTTTGCGCCATGGCGCTTCGCTGGCCAGCCAGCCAGATATTGACCAGCACAACCGCCAGGACACCGAAAACACCGGCAAGAACGATCATGATGAGTGTGTTCGCGCGCATGATCCCAAAAACCCCAAGAAAGGCAACATATCGGGCGACAGGGACCCGGATCAGATCCGGGTCCCGATTGGAAAATGATCAGGGAGTAGCCGTAGCAACAGTACAGTTCGTCACGCCAGCAACGCCCGTCAGCTTGCTGCAGAGATTGGTGAACGAGCCGTTCACCCACACTCCGATAGCGATGATCGTCACGATCGACGCCGCGGCAATGATGCCGATGAGGATGGAATATTCGACCATGGCAGCGCCGTTTTCATCGTCGCGGAACTGCCGGGTCATCGTCATGAGCTTCTTCATGTCAATTTCTCCCTTTGGAGGTTGGAACCCGACGAGACAGAGCAAGAGATGAAATCCATACCCAAGCATCCCCCGTCATCTCGATCCTAGGTCCCGAGAAAATGCAGAGTCAAACGACATTAAGGGTTCCTTAACTTTCATGTACCTGATTCGGCAAGAAGGTTGCAAAGTGAAATCTTATCAAGGGATTGATTCTTTTCATTTTTCGATTGCCCTTAACCATTCATTCACAATTTAGCCGCTCATGTGGCGAAACCGTGGAAGCATTAGAAGAAATGCATATTCCTTTATATCTAAGGACTTAAGAGGGAGTTTTGCTAATTTTCGCGGCGCGGGCGCATGAGCCTGAGAGCTGAGGATAAATTTGGGGAACTCCGCATGCCCTCTGCATCAAATAATCAAGGGATTTGCGGTCCTTGATCTTAACTATGCCGAAAGTAATGGCTGTGCGCCGGGCATCCAGGCGCTTGTGCGCTCGTTGGTTAACGTTTAGTTTCCGCTAATGCGTGTCCGAGGGGAGTATAAGCAATTATGCTGGGACGGTTCATCAAGGGGCCAAGCGAACAGCAGGCAGTGACAAAGGTCGAGCTGCTGGCGGTGCAGCCTGTTGCTCCGGCTCTTCTGCCAGCCGTTGATATTCAATCGCATGGTGACGATTTCCTGACGATCAAGGTCGAGCTGCATCGCCACTTGATCGACCGGTTCAACCTGACCGCGCTTGAAAGTGCTTCCAAGGATGAGATCCTGAACGAGATCCGTCCAATCGTGCGCGAGTTCGTTCGCGCTCGCGCGGTGCCGCTGAATGCGCGCGAACTCGATCAACTCACCAGCGACACCGCCGACGAGATGCTGGGCCTCGGGCCGATCGAACCGCTGCTCAAGGATGATTCCATTACCGACATCCTGATCAATACTCACAAGCGCGTTTTCATCGAGCGGCGGGGCATCGTCGAAGAGACGCCAATCCGGTTTCGGGACGAGGCCCATCTGCTGCGCGTCATCAACAAGATCGTTTCGGCTATCGGCAGGCGGGTCGATGAATCGTCGCCCATGGTCGATGCCCGGCTGGAAGACGGCTCACGTGTCAACATCGCGGTGCGGCCGGTCTCGGTCGACGGCCCGCTGGTATCGATCCGCAAATTCTCGAAGAATCCCTATTCGCTCGAACGTTTGATGGCATTCAATTCGATCCGTCCGCCGATGATCGACCTGCTGCGGATCGCAGTCCAGGCGCGCAAATCGATCCTGGTTTCGGGTGGCACCGGCAGCGGCAAGACAACGTTGCTCAACGCCTTGTCGAGCTACATCCCTTCGAAGGAGCGGCTGATCACCATCGAGGATGCGGCAGAACTGCAATTGCAGCAGCCGCATGTCGGCCGGCTCGAGACGCGCCCGCCCAATGTCGAGGGCAGGGGCGAGGTTCGCCAGCGCGAATTGCTGAAGAACGCGCTGCGCATGCGACCGGACCGCATCATCGTCGGCGAGGTGCGCGGCGAGGAAGCTTTCGACATGCTACAGGCAATGAACACCGGCCACGAAGGCTCGATGACGACAATCCATGCCAACACGCCGCGCGATGCGATCTCGCGGCTGGAGCAGATGGTCGGCATGGCCGGCATGCCGATGACGCATGATTCGATCCGGGCGCAGATCGCCTCCGCCATCGACATCATCGTCCAGACACAGCGGCTCTCGGATGGCGGCAGGCGTGTCACCTCCATATCGGAACTGACCGGCATGGAGGGCAATGTCGTGCAGCTTCAGGAAATCTATCATTTCGTCCGCCGTGAGGTGACGGCCGAGGGCAAGGTCGTCGGAGACTTTCGCGCAACCGGTGTCCGTCCGCGCTTCGCTCCAGAGGCGGCGACGCTTGGCCATCATTTTGCCAAGGACGCCTTCAACCCGCAGGTTGCCCTCTGATGCCGACTGGTCAAGCTCTGCTATACTTCATCTACATGCTGGCGGCAGCCTCGGTCATCCTCGCCGGCGAAGCTCTTTATCTTTCATTTGCCGGCCGCCGCTCTCGGTCTCTAGCAGTCAATCGCCGATTGAAGCGGCTCGCTGGCGACGTCCCGGCCGAACAAACGCTACAGGGATTGCTGCGGGAGCGTGGCCTCACTGACTCCGGCGACTTTCTTTTTGGAATGGTGTGGCTGAACAGACTCTATACTCAATCCGGCATTACCGGAAATCCCCTGACGTTCGCCGCGACATTCCTGCTCGTCGGACTAGCGATGGCGTTGCTCCTGGTACTCTTCAATTTTTCCGCTTTGGCGTCGCTTCTTATCTTTCTGGTCGTAGGGCTTGTCCTGCCGCTTCTCGTCCTCCGGCGCGCCCGCAACAAGCGAATCCAGAAGTTTGCCAAACAGCTGCCGGACGCGCTCGACA